>CAZPWO010000019.1:0-11040 GCA_964590525.1 uncultured Herbinix sp.
GACGTGCTAGGGACTTTAACCCATAAGATTGCGCCCATGCTGGGCGCACCACAAAAAGGCAGGGACAAATCTTTGTCCCTACCCACCATTATAATTCTATATAAGACCTATAAAAGCTCCACTTTCTATCAAGTTCCTTGCAGCCTTAACAGGAAACTTAGAGATATACTTACTAACATCGCTTCTTTTAAGATCTTGCTCCCCTATATAAGAATCAAGTTTTTCCCTTTCCTGTTCGGTCAGCTCATCTACATCTAACGAATTCATCAACTCTAGAAGTTGCAATGTCTTAACATTATCAGGGGTTATATTAACCCGTGTCCTACGAATTATTACCTCCTGGCCTTCCTTACCATTCTCTACTTTTCTCATTCTAGACTTTTGCCTGTTTGTAACTA
This sequence comes from uncultured Herbinix sp., assembly GCA_964590525.1. GTDB lineage: Bacteria > Bacillota > Clostridia > Lachnospirales > Lachnospiraceae > Mobilitalea. Next base: position 399 of record CAZPWO010000019.1, read on the forward strand.
TTTCAATAACATTTGACACTTGGGAAGTAAGTCCTATCTCATTTAAAAATGCTTGTCCACTGTAGAAACCATATACAGCTCCTTTATCAGAGATATATTTCCTTTCAAAAACCTTTTTAGCAGAGATTCGTTTTCTACTAGATTCGCCACTAGGTATGTAATAGATACCTTGTTCATAGCGCTTAATCTGACCTAATTTTGTCATCCGTGAAAATGTCTGTCTAACACTTGCATCACTAATGCCACTTAGGCTTACATTTTTTAAGATAATCGGTTCATTGTATCCGTATTTATCTATTAGTTCCTGCATGGTACTCATTCAATTTCCCCCTTTAAATTACGTATATAGACACTATGTTTTACATGTATATATTATACATTTACATATTTTACTTGTCAAGGGAAATTTTTAGAAACAACCACAAAATACAAAAGGCAGGCCCAGGGCCCCTTTTGCTCTAAGCAAAATTGGACCATGATCCTACCTTTTATATTTTAACAATGTGTTCTTATAGTAGTGACATAACTTCCTGGACATTCTTCACACCTATAAGTTTAATTTTATCAGATTTTATTCTATCAATATTTGCTTTAGGCATTATACATGTTTTAAAACCCATCTTAGCAGCTTCTGTGACTCTTTGTTCCACCATATTTACCCCTCGAACTTCTCCAGTAAGTCCAACTTCTCCAAAGATTATTGTATGGCTATCTAATGCTACATTCTTATAACTTGATATAATTGCCGACACCATAGCAAGATCTAAAGCTGGCTCTGTAACCCGCATTCCCCCTGCTACATTGACATAGCAGTCGCAATCTGCCATCTGAAGTCCTACTCTTTTCTCTAGAACAGCCATAAGTAAGTTCACCCGGTTATAATCAGTTCCTGCTGCAGTTCTTCTAGGCATATTGAAGTTTGTTCTTGACACTAAGGCCTGAACTTCTATTAATATAGGCCTTGTTCCTTCTATAGAGGCAGATACAACCGAACCTGCTTCTTCTTCTGGCCTTCCCTTTAGCATATATTCTGATGGGTTTTCCACTTCCGCAAGACCTTCATTACCCATCTCGAATACTCCAATCTCATTGGTAGAACCAAATCGATTTTTTACAGCCCTAAGTATTCTATAACTACCGTAGTGATCTCCTTCAAAATATAATACTGTATCTACCATATGCTCTAACAACCTAGGACCTGCAACCGTACCTTCCTTAGTTACATGGCCTATAATGAAGACTGTAACACCAAAGCCTTTGGCAATCTTCATTAGAGAACTAGTTGATTCTCTTACTTGACCTACACTCCCTGGTGCAGATGTAACTTCTTCTTTAAACATGGTCTGTATAGAGTCTATAATTACAATCTCTGGTTTATGTTTATGTATGGTATCCTCTATGATTTCTAGATTAGTTTCACATAGCAGGAGAAGCTCGCCGTCAAAGACGCCGAGCCTTTCTGCCCTGATTTTAATCTGGCTTAAGGATTCCTCTCCAGAGATATACAAAAGCTTTCTTCCTTGATTTGTTACCTCTTTACATACTTGCAAGAGCAAAGTGGACTTACCAATTCCAGGGTCTCCACCTACTAATACCATGCTTCCAGGAACAATACCCCCTCCTAGAACTCGGTCCAATTCACCTATTCCAGAAGTAACTCTTTTATTGGCCTCTGTATCAATACTGTCAAGAGTTGAGGGTTCACTGGCATTTATATTATAATTTGTACTTTTACTTTTTTTAATTTTTGGGGCCTCTACTAAGCTGTCCCACTCTCCACATCCAGGACATTGTCCTAACCATTTGCTGGATTCATTACCACAGTCTTTGCAAAAGAAGACTGTTTTTATCTTTGCCATCTTATAGTTTAACCACCTTCATAAAGACTGGTTCATCCTGGCTTAATTCCGCTGAAAGTACAAGCTTACCACCTAGATTTGTCTTCTCTTTTCCTAGACTTTTACCTTCTTTAAATACTTCATATTCTTCTTCAGCCTCTAGTTCTAAAGTAATACTTGCTGGTCCTTCACCCACAACTTCAAAGCTAACTTCATCTTCTTTAAGAGCAAAATTAAATACGGCTGTACCTGGAACAGATTCGTATACAAACATGCCATTCCTTTCAAGCTTAGTGATTTTATTATAGGTTTTCACCTTATATAAATCACCTTCATGGTCAAACTCATCTAGTTTTGATTTTATATCCACTTGGTAATTACCAAAACTAATTGTTCCATTACTGTTCTTGCGTATTAATTCCTTAATTACTGCCATTCTCTTATCCTCCTATTATGTTTGCAAGTTATTCTATTACCTTTGCCGCCACAACAAATTTATCGTCTTTATATGTGATTTCTACAGTGTCTCCTTCTTTAACTTCCCCTGCAAGTATAGACTCTGCCATAGCATCTTCTACATGTGTCTGAATTGCTCTTCTAAGTGGTCTTGCACCGAATTTTGGATCAAAACCAACTTCAGCTAATTTCATAAGAGCTTCATCGCTAACTTCTATTCCAATATCCATATGTTCCTTAGTTCTCTTGTCTATTGTATTAACCATTATTTTAACTATTTTCTTAATGTTTTCTTCAGATAAAGCATGGAATACGATTATTTCATCTATACGGTTAATGAATTCAGGTCTGAAGGTCTTCTTCACTTCATCCATTACACCATCTTTCATCTTATTATAATCTTCTTTTTCATCAACTTCTGAAGCAAAACCTAGAAGCTTTGGCTCAACGATGTTTTGTGCTCCAGCATTGGAAGTCATTATAATAACTGTATTTTTAAAGCTAACTTTTCTACCTTGTGCATCTGTTATGTGTCCGTCATCTAATACTTGAAGTAATATATTGAATATATCTGGATGAGCTTTTTCTATCTCATCAAATAAAATCACTGAGTATGGATTACGTCTAACCTTTTCACTTAGTTGCCCTCCATCGTCATATCCTACATATCCTGGTGGGGAACCTATTAGTTTACTAACGCTGTGTTTCTCCATGTACTCTGACATATCAACACGGATAATTGATTCTTCATTGCCAAACATAGCCTCTGCTAGTGCTTTTGATAGTTCTGTCTTACCAACACCTGTAGGTCCTAAGAATAAGAATGAACCAGTTGGACGATTAGGATCTTTAAGTCCTACCCTTCCTCTACGGATTGCCCTAGCAACACTGCTTACTGCTTCTTCTTGTCCAATAACCCTTTGGTGAAGGATTTTCTCAAGATCTTGCAAGCGCTGACTTTCCTCTTCTTCTAACTTTGATACAGGTATCTTTGTCCAACCTGAAACAATATCAGCTATTTCTTCCTCATCAACAACTAATTGCTTTTCAGTTCTCTCTTTTTCTTCTACAACTCCTTGTTTCTCCATCTCTTCCTTAAGAATTTCTTGCTCTTTCTTTAGCTCTCCAGCTCTTTCATAAGCTTCTTGCTTAATAGCCTTTTCCTTTTCTTCCTCAAGGTTGTTAATCTTTTTCTCCATATCTTTCAGTGTTGAAGAAGTAGAATAGGCACTTATACGTACTTTAGATGCTGCTTCGTCCATTAAGTCAATTGCCTTGTCAGGAAGGAAACGATCGTTAATGTATCTGCTAGATAGTTTAACTGACGCCTCAATAGCTTGGTCTGTAATTCTTACTTGATGGTGGGCTTCGTATTTATCTCTTAAACCATATAATATTTGAATTGCTTCTTCTTCACTAGGTTCTTCAACAACAACTGGTTGGAATCTTCTCTCCAAAGCTGCGTCCTTCTCAATGTATTTACGATATTCTTCTAAAGTTGTTGCACCAATTATTTGTAATTCTCCCCGTGCTAGGGATGGTTTTAAAATATTAGAAGCATCAATAGCTCCTTCTGCTCCACCTGCACCGATTATTGTATGAAGCTCATCTATAAATAGAAGTACATTGCCATCTTCAATAACTTCATTAATAACTTTCTTTATTCTTTCCTCAAACTCGCCCCTGTACTTTGATCCAGCTACTAGTCCAGACATGTCTAAGGTAACTACTCTTTTCTCTTTAATAATATCTGGTATGTTTCCTTCATATATCTTTAAAGCGAGTCCTTCTGCAATAGCAGTTTTACCTACTCCAGGCTCTCCAATTAGCACTGGGTTGTTCTTTGTCCTACGGCTAATTATCTGAATAATTCTTTCTATCTCAGTTTCTCTTCCTATAACAGGGTCTAGTTTGCCCTCTTTTGCAAATTGAGTTAAGTCTCTACTAAACTGATCAAGGGTAGGGGTTGAAGATTTGCCTTTACTCTTGGCCTTGTCTGATGCAAATTGCTTTTTAACAGTTGATACATCAACTCCGCTGGCTGATAATAGATCCATATAAACCTTCTGAAGGTTTACACCTAAGGTGTTAAGCAGGCGAACTGCTATACTGTCCGTTTCTTTAATTAAGGATATTAGAATATGTTCTGTTCCTACTAGCTGTGATTTTAAGCCTGTAGCCTCTCTTAAACTGTTATCAATAATTCTCTTTGCTCTTGGCGTAAATTTTCCACCCTCTATTATTTCAACATTGCTAGTGGGAGCAATTATTTGCTTAATCAAGTCTTGAACTTTCTCAACTGTTACCCCATGTTCACCTAAAACCTTTGACCCTAAGCCCTCTGCCCTTAATAATCCCATAAGAAGGTGTTCTGTCCCTACATAGTTATGGGATAGTTTATATGCTGATTCTTTTGAATATTCTATTGCATTTCTTGCACTTTCTGTGAATTTATAAAACATATTACATTCCTCCATTCTGTATTATTACTTTAATTTTATATTTTTTATATAATTGTAGGTATTTCATTCCTAAGATATTCTGCTCTGGAATTATCTCTTTGGGAACTAACTACATCTTTTCCTATGGTCCACTGAAGACTTCCTGGTTGAACACCCATCATAAGTTTATGAATATTCACTTCTTTGTCAAACTTTATTAGGCCACAATCTATACCTAATTTAATCTGGGATAGTAAGGTCATTGCTTCATCAGCTGTAAGTTGCCTAGCATATTTTAATACTCCATATGCCCGGTAGACTTGGTCTTCTAATTTATCTGAATAGTTTTCTTTAATTTCTTGTCTTTTCAGCCTCTCTTGCTTTACAACTTGACTAACAACATTGTTCAAACTATAGATAATTTCCTGTTCTGTCTTTCCTAAAGTCTTTTGATTGGATATCTGATAGATACTTCCTAAACTCTTAGATCCTTCTCCGTAGATACCTCTTATTGTTACTCCATATTTACTTAATTCTTCAAACATTCTTTGAATTACCTGTGCAGAACTTAATGCTGGTAAAAATACCATACAAGATGCCCTTAAGCCCGTGCCTACATTGGTCGGACAAGATGTTAGGTAACCATACTTATTGTCATATGCAATATCAAGCTTTTGGGAGACAATATCATCTACCCTGTTAGCCAATTCATAAGCCGCTTCTAGATTCATACCCCCTACAATTCCCTGTATACGAATATGATCCTCTTCATTTATCATAATACTTATTGTCTCATCTTCTGATAAGATTAAACCACTTGATTGCTGCTGTTTTACCAAGTTAGGACTTATAACATGTCTTTCCACCATAGCTGTTTTATCCATATCACTTAAGGAACTTAAACTGCAGGAGTAATGCTTTTTGTTGGTCCCTTCATTAAGATCTGAAGTCATGCCTTTGATTTCTTCCACAAGTTCTTCTGCCTGCTTATCAGCAATTTTTAATGAGAATGGATAATTTGTAAGATTTCTTGCAAGTCTTACTCGGCTAGATATTACAACATCGCCATCAGCTGCATTTTGTTCATACCACTTAAGCATGACTATTATCCTCCTTTTTCATCTCACGTATAAGATCTCTAAGTCTTGCGGCCTCCTCGTACTCTTCCTTTTTTATTGCTTCTTGCAAATTCATAGAAAGCTGTTCTACTTCCGTCAGAGCTTGAGATGATGAATCTTCTTGTACTTCTGCCACTTCCTGAGCCTTTTTCCCAGGTCCTTTACCAGTATGAACCTCTGCACCCTGGATTCCCCTAAGGGATTTATTTATCTCTTCATTAAAATCAGTGTAGCACTGGGAACATCCGAACCTTCCCTTTTGCAAAAACTCTCTATTTGACAAATTACACTTACTACATGTTACTTCTGCCACACTTTCATTTGCCATAGTAGGTCCACTTTTAGTATAGCCCTGTAATAGATTTGACAAAAATCCCCCTATGGAGTATTCGCTGTCAAAGATTTGACCTCCTATATGAAAAGAAGGGCTACTATTAGCACATTGTTCACAAAGATTTTCTTCTTTCTTAGCACCATTAATAATCTCTGTGTATAAAACATTGGCTTTTCTCTTTTGACATCTTTCACATAGCATATAATCATCCTCTTTCAAATTCTTCAAAAATCTGGTCTACTATTTCATGAACATTGTCACAATTAACATTCTTACAATATGCTTCTGCCAAGATTATCTTTAAAGTTTCCTTTAACTCTTTCATAGCCTGATATTTGTCACAGCTAACTGCAATAAAAGTTCCTTTTCTACGATCAACCTTTAAATATCCTTCTTGTCTCAATATGGTATATGCTTTGTTTACAGTATGCATATTAATTCCAATAGAGTCAGCCATAACCCTAACTGAAGGTAGATTATCTCCTTCTTGTATTTTCGAAGTAGCTATTCCATATATTATTTGATTTTTAAGCTGGATATAAAAAGCTTCATTACTACTAAAATCAATCTCTAGATACATAATAACACCTCACTATAAATCCATTTCATTCGCTCTAGCTGTTATACACATGATATAACAAGCCCGATTTTTTGTCAAGTGTGTTTTTACTCTTCCTGGTCTCTAGTTTTCATATATAAAGATATAGATAATATTATGAGTCCAATAGAGGTTACTCCTAGTATAGTAATTACTATTATTGCTTTATTCATATTAGAGCGATATTGTCTAGATGAGATAACTTCTTCATCTTCTTCTACTAGCTTACCTCCCCAAGAATCAGTAACAAATCTTTGAATTGTCTTTTCACTTCTATCATAAGTATAAAATCCTAGCTCACCTTGTTCATTCATGGCGTAAATTAGCAAAAATTCTGAGTTTATATTATCTTCTGGGTAATATGCATCAATACTATGACCTGAGATAATAATTCTTGTTTTGCTGTAACCTGATGGTATCTCTGTGGAGGAATCAGGCTCCACTATTGTATAGCTTCCTATATAAGATATGATTAATTCTCCATCTGTTTCCTTAATTTCAAATTCATTTTTAGCTGTATTGGGATTTTCCTTGTCATCTATATCAGTCTCATCATCTTCTGTAGGTGCAAGGTCCCTAGAAAGATTAATATTATATTCTGCAGTCTCTCCTGATTCTGCAACAACTGTTATTACTATTTTATTTTCCCCTTCTCCTAAGGAATCATTACCACTAATCTTTACCTTTGCATTAGTATCTTCTGAAAGTGCTTCTACAATTAATTGATCAACATAATATTCTACATTTGTTTCATAGAAATATGTGTCTTTATTAAATTCAGGGTCCAATATTCCTGGATTTATTTTCAATGTTCTTAGATATGTATTATCGGATGCCGCTTCAGCTGTCTTAACATCTATAGCTATACTATTACTTGAAACAGCCATTTCCATATCATGTTCAAAATCATATAACATAATTTTGTTCTGGAAGCCAATATTACTGCTTCCAACTTTTTTTGCTTTAAATTGAAGAGCATATTTTCTACTATACCCTTCTTCCGAAGTATTTATATCTGATATGTTTAAAAATCCCCCACCACCACTAATTACAGAGGAACCACCAATATAGTCAAGAATCTCATCATCATATACTAGATATGCTTCAAAATTACCAAAGATAGTATCTGAACTGATATTTATATATACATTAAAGTCATTGTCTAATAAAACCTGGCTTTCCTCAGTATTTATCTCTATCTTTCCACTGGCTGCAAAAGCCGATTCTTTGTTTAATAAGATTGCTAAAAAGATTATAAGCATTACTACTATTATCTCTTTTATATTTTTTATTATTTTCATCGTATTAATCCCCCTTTTATGTATTTTTATAGTTATTTTTATTATAGCATATTTTACAGTAACCTTGTTAAGATAATTTAGATAATAATATCCGGCCGGTAGGTTTTGACCCGCCGACCGGATATTTTTATCCTATCTTGACTTATTGTTTCACTATATTTATTGTATATTCAACTTTATCTCCGTTTTCAGCAATAACTACAAGCACGATTTCATTAACTCCTGATCTTAAGGATATCTTACCATCTCCAAATAGGGATGCCTTCTTGCTTACGGTACTTGCCTTTATTACAACTTCCTCTACACTAGTGTCAACAAATATTGAATAATTTAATTCCGTCTGACTAAATGAAGGTGTCATCTCAAGTTTCTTGCCATTGGAATCTAGAAGCTGTAAGCTCTTCATTCTATTATTCGGATTGTATTTCTTTGTTGGCCTTGGAGCAGGATTATTTGGCATATTTAAATAAACTGGTATGGAAAATACAATTGGTGCATCATCCATATTACTATATGCTGCTGCTATTTTTCTTGCCTCTGCCCATGGCGCTTCTACATTGGTCATATATTGATGGAAGTATGTTGATACCGGTGTTACATTGAACTTCTGTAAATACACAGTATCTTGTCCCCTATTGATATAACTACTTCCTAAGAAATATGAACCTCCAACTATGGACTTATATCTATTGGTCCAAGGTATCATGTAATTGGCATTAGTTGCAGCATTCTTTGTTCCATTCTTTGCATATCTAAGACCATTGGCAACTGCCCCTCCACCAGGACTATCATTTGCCCCTATATTGTAGAAGTTATAGTAGCCTTCATGACCTTTAAATGTTCCAGATACACTATTACTTAAGGTGTTTGGACCTGTTACAACTTCCTGCTTAACTCTGGAAGCTAGGTGGTAGGGACTAACACCTGAATACTTTGCTGCATCTATAAATGTTTGACTATAGGATATACTCTTGCTATTTGCTCTTTCATCTGCATAATCAAATATTGTGTTGTGCATAGCAGTGCCCCTAAGAATGTTTTCTACACCTCGCTTATTCTGGTACTCACTTTGATATCTTAGTAATTCAAACTGGAATATTTCCCTCTCATTAAAGAAATTTCTTGGATCCATGTAATATTCAATAGCTTCCTTAGAAGCAGTAACCCAATATGTTCCATCATATAGAATGAAGGTATCATTGTTCCAGTTATAAGCTCCATTTTGGAAAGATAACCACTCTACACTTTTATTGTTAGGTATTGTGTTCTTTCCTGGTATGCTTTCTTCTTTGATTACTGTATTCCAATCAAGATTTGTGTGGTAAGCTACAAACTCCCAATTAGGATTCTGCTGATGTAGTATTCTTAGCTGGTCCTTATAGGATTCAGGAAAACCCTGATTAATAAGCTTCATTTCAAAATCCACATTACCTGGATTCCCATATGTGGGGGTTGGAGTTGGAGCAGGTATATCCTCTGGATCTTTAGGTGTAATTGGTTTTCTTCCTGGAATATATGGATTATCAATTCCATCTGGAAGACTATTGCCAATATATATATATTCAGATCTTACGTGTCCTTTTATGTCATTCCCTACAGATATTTCATAATAAGGAATTCCATTGACTCTTACTACCTTATTGGCTGTAACCTGCATTCCGCTTACAAGTACAACTGGCTCACTATTTGCATCTAGAAGATAATCTTCTGATACCAATATGTTTTCAATAAGGTTTATATATTCTGTATTGCATACAAAAGCATTTAGAGGACTATAAATTCCAGTCATTATTATCATATCTGGTATTACTAATATCTCTATTGGCTCTGGAGCCTTTGTTGGTGTTGGAGCTTTTGTTGGAACCGGAGTTGCAGTTGGCTTTGGTGTTGCAGTTGGCTTTGGTGTTACGGTTGGCTTTGGTGTTACGGTTGGCTTTGGCGTTACAGTTTCTTTTGGTGCCTCCGTTGGTTTTGGTGCTTCCGTTGGTTTTGGTGCTTCCGTTGGTTTTGGCGTTGGCGTTGGCGTAGCTTTGGCCTCTACCCTGAAAGCTATATTATTAATAGGGACATAGCCAGAATATTTTTCTCCATCTAACTGGAAAGATATCTCAAGCCACTTGTCGCCACTAACTGTTTTTTCACTTAATATAGTTACTTTCTTAGCCTTTTTTAAAGATATAATAGTACCTTTGCTATTCTTAACATATGCCCCTTTATTGTTTGCTCTTTCTCTAATCCTGGTGTTTTTCGTTTCCACACTAGCTAGAACCTTATGGGAAAAATCAATCTCTATGTAAAGGCTTGATACGAAACCTGTCTTTTGAGAAGCTCCACTGGCAAATAATACTTTATACCACTTGGTCTTGCCACTGCTGTCCATCTCTTCCCCGATAATTGTAATCTTACTTCCCTTTCTTAGGCCCGCCATTACAGATGAACTTGTTCCTGGACCACTTCTCACATTAAGGGATGAAGCTGTTACTTGTCCCTTTACCTGAAAATCATATGCCCCTCCTGAGGAATTCCCCTTTGATGGAGCTGGTGTAGGTTTGGGTG
>CAZPWO010000019.1:11140-25557 GCA_964590525.1 uncultured Herbinix sp.
TGGGTTTGGGTGTGGGTTTGGGTGTGGGTTTGGGTGTGGGTTTGGGTGTGGGTTTGGGTGTGGGTTTTGGAGTAGGCTTTGCTAATGATTCAGTCTTTATATAATCTCCGTGAACATAGCCCTTTTCTTTCTTTCCATTAAAACGGAAATTGATATGATACCAATCCCCTTCTTTTTTTATTATATCCACAGTCTCCCCTCTAGTTAAATAGGCCCTTGCCCCAGATATATTAACATTTTTTGAAGATGTGGAGGGTCCCGTTCTAACATTTAGAGACGATGCTGTAACTTCTCCCTTTTGAGCTGCCCATGCATATTCATAGTTTCTGTTAATACCATGGGGTGCAATTAATGCAATACATAAAAGTACAATAATCCATCTATTTTTATATTGTTTCTTCATAACATCTCCTCTCATATAAAAAGCAGTAACCAAAGGTAAAAGCTACCTTAATTACTGCTTATAATACAAAAGAACTATGGCACTTCTGTGGCATTTAATGTTTTTTCTGTTAGTTCATGTCTGTATTTCAAATATTATGCAAGCCTATATTAGTTAGTTAACTTACCAATATCACTTCTCATGTATTTATTATCAAAGTCAATCCAATCTGTTGCCTCGTATGCCTTTACCCTAGCGTCTTCAAGCCTTTGACCTAAAGCAGTTACCCCAAGAACCCTGCCCCCATTTGTTACTATCTGGCTACCATCTCTTTTAGTTCCTGCATGGAAGACATAGCATTCTTTATTTCCTTCAAACTTGTCTAAGCCCCTTATTGGAAATCCTCTGTCGAAATCCTCTGGATAACCATCTGATGCTAGAACAACACATACAGCTGATTCATCTAAGAAGTCCAACTCTATCTCATCTAATCTGCCATCTATGCAAGCTTCAAACACTTCTATAATATCATTTTTCAACCTTGGCAATACTACCTGGGTCTCTGGATCTCCAAATCTAGCATTATACTCTAACACTTTAGGACCATCACTGGTTAGCATCAAACCAACAAATAATATTCCAACAAAATCTCTTCCTTCAGCCTTCATAGCATCCATAGTAGTTTGAAATACCTGTTCCTCACAAAATTCTTTAACCTCTTTGCTATAAAATGGACTAGGTGAAAATGTTCCCATTCCCCCAGTATTAAGCCCCTGGTCATTATCCTTTGCCCTTTTATAGTCTTGGGCGCTGGCCATAGGTTTAATTGTTGAACCATCGCAAAAGGCTAAAATAGAAACTTCAGGCCCTGATATAAATTCCTCTACAACTATCTGATTACCTGCAGAACCGAATTTCATATCTTCCATAATCTCTTTTACACCAAGAACCGCTTCGTCATGGTTGTTACATATTAGTACCCCTTTGCCCAGGGCTAATCCGTCAGCCTTTAATACAATAGGGTATTTACTATTCTTTAGATATTCCAGTGCCCTGCTAGAACTGTCAAATGCCTGGTACTGGGCAGTTGGAATGTTGTACTTTTTCATTAAATCTTTAGAAAACACTTTGGAGCCTTCAATAATAGCAGCCTTTTTATCTGGTCCAAAAACCCTTAGTCCCTTTTCGGTAAATGCATCTACAATTCCTGCTGCCAAAGGTCCGTCTGGTCCAACAATTGTCAAATCAATCTGCTTATCCTCCGCAAATTCTACCAAGCCATCGAAATCCATAACATCCAAATCAACACACTGAACAATATCAGCCATCCCCCCATTACCAGGAGCACAATATATCTTACTTACCTTAGGACTTTGAGATACCTTCAAAGCTATGGCGTGTTCTCTACCGCCGCCTCCTACTATTAATACTTTCATCTTCTTCCTCCTATGGTTACTTCTTCTTACTTATCTATCCTAACTATTGATCCTTCTATAGTTAATCTCTTCTCTTTAATAAGCCTTATTGCCTCCGGTAAGAGTTTCCATTCAGCTTCTTCCATAACCCTTTGCTGCAATGTTTTGGCATCATCCCCATCTAAAACCTTAACCGGCTTTTGAAGAATAATAGGTCCCGTGTCTGTTCCCTCATCTACAAAATGAACTGTGGCCCCAGTTACTTTAACTCCCCGGGCAAGCACTGCTTCATGAACTTTTAATCCATAATAACCCTTTCCAGAAAAGGCCGGGATTAAAGAAGGATGAATATTAATAATCCTATCCTTATATCTCTTTACAAGCTTTGAAGGTATAATCATCATACACCCTGCCAGAACAAGAAGATCCACATTATAAGAATCAATCATCTCTAACAAGGCATCTTCATATGTAACTTGATCTGCATAATCTTTCTTCATAATTATCCTACTTGGAATTCCCTGCTTTTTAGCCCTTTCTAAAGCATAGACATCAGACCTTGTAGATATTACAATCTCAATAGAGACATTTTTCAAAGCTCCATCATTGATTTCATCAATCAGAGCTTGAAGGTTGGTCCCTCCACCTGATACCATTACCGCCAACTTTAGCATAGGGTTACTCCTCTACTACCTTCTTCAACTTGCCCAATAATATATGCCTTCTCACCAGTTTTATTTATTAGGTCCAGGGTCTTATCTGCATCGGCAGAATCTACCACTAAAGCCATTCCAATACCCATGTTAAATGTATTGTACATAGCCTCTTCAGCAATATTACCATCTCGGGAAAGCATATCAAAGATTGCAGGTATAGGGTAACTTGATTTATCAACTTTGGCATGGATACCTTCTGGAAGCATTCTAGGAATATTTTCATAGAATCCCCCTCCTGTAATGTGCCCACAAGCCTTAATCTCCACTTGCCCAAGTCCAAGAGCCTTTAATGCTTCTACATAAATCCTTGTGGGAGTAAGGAGAGTTTCACCAAGACTAGCTCCCAATGAATCATAATAAGTGTCCAAAGATTCTTTATCCATCCGGAAAACCTTACGAACCAGGGAGAATCCATTACTATGAATTCCTGAAGATCCAATTCCAATAATAAGATCCCCAGGCTTTACATTCTTCCCAGTAATCATATCTTTTCTATCAACAATTCCCACAGCAAAACCTGCAAGATCATATTCATCTTCAGAATAAAAACCAGGCATCTCTGCTGTCTCACCACCAACTAGGGCTGCTCCTGACATCTTGCATCCTTCTGCAATTCCCTTAACAATAGAAGCTATTTTCTCAGGTACATTTTTACCACAGGCAATATAATCAAGGAAAAACAAAGGTTGTGCCCCAGCACATATAATATCATTCACGCACATGGCAACACAGTCAATTCCAATAGTGTCATGTTTATCCATTATAAATGCCAACTTTAGCTTTGTTCCCACCCCATCGGTTCCAGAAACCAATGTTGCCTCTTCCATGTTTTTAAAGCCCCCTAAAGAAAACCCTCCAGCAAAACCGCCTATGTCAGTGAGAACCTCTTTACGCATAGTCTCTTTAATATGGCCTTTCATTAGATCTACTGCCTTATAACCCGCTTCAATATCGACTCCTGCCTTCTTATAATCCATCTCATACCTCCAATTATTTAACGGAACATATTATTGCCTTTATGGCTATATTTTATCATAAGCCTTATAACAAGTGTCATATTATTACTAATCAATTGAATTAGAAAGCCTTATAAAGCCAACTAATAAAGGCTTGCAAACTTCCTTACCCCATAACCTTTTAAGATATTGTATAGTACAAAATTCCCCACAAACATTAATAAAGCAAATACCATATGTGTTAAGTCAAAGTCCTGTATCATGTAAAATATTCCAACCTGTATCATAGCTATTCCCATTCCAGCAAATACTGCAATAAATGCAGCTGTACTTTGTTTAACTGGAACGACTTCTGCCTTCCAATTCAAATTAGGATAAGCCAAATTAATCACCAATCCAAATTGGGATACAAATATCATAGAAAGGATTGTGGTCATCAATATAATAATCCCTTGAGTAAGGGTAAATTTTAATACAATTGCTATAATAATTACATCTAAAATCACTGGTCCTAGTATGGTAAGGTTAACTCCTATCTTTGATAGAAAAATCGTCTTAGTTGCTACTGGAATCGACTTTATAATCCATAGATTTTTCCCTTCCAATGAAATAGATGACATGGTAGTAGAACTTAAGAATACAGTAAAAGATATGATAAATGGAATATATACTTTAATCATATCTAACGAGCCTACTCCCAGGTATTTATCTAAATCAACAAAGATTAAAGCAATGGCCGCTATTGTAAGCATGACCACACCAAAACTGGTATTCATCACATAAATTGCAGATGAAAAATACCTCTTAATCTCCTTACGATAAAGGGCCTTTAAAGGGGTCATCTGCACCTGTTCACTTAGTTTGTAATTAGAGTCTTGCCTACTAGTAGTAACCAGTGTATTAATCTTCTTAAACAACTTACCAACCACAAAAGAAAACACTGCAAATGCTAGCATACTTATTAATATAAAAACTATTAGACTTGGCATATTATAATTAATAACTGCATTACTATACATCTGAGCAAGTGGGTATGTTGAATTTACCTGCTTTGTTAATTCCTGAATCATCTGCCCCAATTCATCCCCTGTATCACCAAGCATCAAAGGAAGAAACATAAAAGCTAATAAGAATGCAAATGATATTATTACATTTACAAGATTACTATATCGGAACTTTGATGCAAGATAAGATATAATAGTTCCTAATATAGAAGCTATAATCATAGGTATTAAAGGAATAAACCACAGGGCAACAAAAGCAATAATATAGAATGGTAATCCCGGACTAGCCAGTAATCCATATGCAACCATCATAGGCAGCATCATTAATAAGGTAAATGCAATGTTAAGCCCATATAGGAGTAATACTCTACTTACAACAATGTGACTTTCCTTAATAGGCAGGGACATTACCAAGTCATAATCACGGAATCCAAATATGGTTCCCTTAACCTTATTAACAGTTGTTACAAGGACTATAATACTCGTTAAAGCCATAACTATAGATGGTAGTACCTCTATACCATCTATCATAAGCAGAAATTTTCCTATGCTATACCAATAAAAAAATACTAATGCACCCATGCCAATAAAAAACAGGGATAATAATGAATATACCTTTTTAGGTTTTTTCTTATTAGACTTGCCTATAGAAATAGTATCCGATAAAATCCCTAGAAATTGAACACTGAATAAACGTAATATTTTCTTCATATTGCCTCCTATTCCTGCTCATAAAGTTCTAAGAATAACTCTTCTAGACTATGGTCTCCCACTACTTCTTTGGTTGGACCAGAAGCTATCAGCTTGCCGTCTTTAATAATAGAAACCTTGTTACATAACTTCTCCGCAACCTCCAGGACATGGGTAGAGAAAAATATAGCACCACCATCAGTGCATATATCTGCCATAATATCCTTTAGTGTCCGGGATGCCTTAGGGTCTAGTCCAACAAAAGGCTCATCAAGTATTAATAACTTAGGACTATGAATCAATGCTGCAATGATTGCTAGCTTCTGCTTCATTCCATGGGAATATGAAGAAATACTATCTCCTAAATTTGCAGTTAACTGAAAAGCATCTGCATATTCCTTGGTAAGAGCCTCTCTTGTAGACTGGTCTATTTGAAATATATCTCCTATAAAATTAATATAAGCTATCCCTGTCAAATGTTCATATAAATCAGGGCTATCTGGTATAAAAGCCGTAACCCTTTTACAAGCTACTGGGTCTTCTTTTATAGAGATTCCATCAATTAATATATCCCCTTCTTCAAATTCAAGAACACCTGCAATAGCACGAATTGTAGTTGTCTTACCTGCACCATTATGTCCTATAAATCCGTAGATATCTCCCCCTTCAATCTCAAGATTAAGATTATCTACAGCCTTCTTACCACCCTTATATGTTTTAGAAAAATTCCTAATACTTAGCATATTACACTTCCCTTCTCTTTAACTTTCAGCATCAAAAGCCTTATTCAAATCCAATGTTCCTTCCAAGACAAATCTTCCTTCTTGAATTATTGGTATTTTGTTACCATCTGCCTTGTAAACAGCTATTTCCTTGATTTCGTCATAGGGTAAAGTAACATCAGTATGGCAGTTAAAGTAGGCCTTCTCTGGTTGGCTTTTGCGAAGTATAGATATCTCATTATCCCTTGCAATAATTTCTTTGCCATCTGGATTATAAACCTTATTGTCTTCACTCATCTTATAACAGGTATCACCTAAGGCAAAGTGAGGGCCTGTTTTTTCAGCTATTAGGATTGGCAACCTTGGAGCTATGTCATACTTTTTACCCATCATATATGCACTTGTGTTTGTACCAATAGCAAACTCTCCTATGGGAAGACTGTCATGATTATATAATAAGTTCTCCTTAATATAGGATTGGTTTTTCTCTTTACTATCAAAGTTCTTGCAAGTATAGTCAGATACCTTCCCCTGAACAAATGTAAGTTGTAAATCCTTATATTCTAGATCATTTAGATGAATCCTTGGAACATGAAGCAAGCCTTCTGTGCCTTCAAGAAGCGGTGATGTAAATACCTCACCAACAGGAATATTAACATCTGCTACACAATTTTCAAAATTAGATTCCTTCTCAGGATTAGCAAGATGGTGGAGCATAATCTTTAGATCAGTTTTATTGTCCCCAGCCCCTTGTATCCTCACATATCTCCCTTGATCTAGGACATCAATTATCTTCTGCTGTATATCTTGGTAGATATCACTATCCAGGGTATTAACCTTGACAGTCTCCTCAAATATAGCCTCAAAATCCTCGCCAATCTCAGGAATCGGATATGATATTATGGTAAATGAAGTTTCATCCAACTTCATATATTCCTTCTGAATAAAACTAGCTTCACTATAATAATCAACATATAAGCCTTGCTGTTCCTTACTAAGCTTATAGGCTTCCTTCTTATCTTCTGGGGCAAACAATTCCTCACCAAAGACTTCTATAAGAGAAGGGCCAGCATAAACATGTGCCAAGTCCTTATTCTCTTTTAAGGCATTTCTCAAGCATTCCAGTTTTCTTTCCTTCATCTTCTTATTATAAAAATAACCTATATCAAAACGGTGGTCATAATCATACTGTTTGTTAGGGCTAGTAGCATGGTAGCCAACCTTTATATGTTGGTACTTGTTCATAGCATTATAGGCGGCCCTGTAAATAACAGGCTCAAGGCCTATCTTCCTAAAATTAAGAACTGCTTCTTTGACCATTCTCTCAAAGCCAATCTGATACCTTAGGTTAACAAACTTCTTCTTACTTATATCCAAACGATTAGATATAAAGCCCCTAGCATAACCTTCAGTAAATGTGTCTGCCATAGCTTTTATCTTCTCATCTGTTAATGAATTAAGATACTCAGCCGTCCTTATCTCATTATCAGTAATATAATCCCCATATTTAAATAGATAGTCCAAATCATCCAAATCTGATTCCATAACAATATCTTTTGCAAATGTCATCTGTGGATCTAGGGTTTCCTTAATTCTCATTCCTACAAGTAGGTCACAGTTATCATGCATAAAATCATAAATTACCTTGTTAATTTTTTTATAGGTAGATTCATCTTCCCTTTCAAAATGATTATAAATCTCTATATAAAGCTCCAGATATATGGTTAACTCATACCATCTTTCTTCGTAAGCATACACAATAAGGCCTCTTAGTTCTGTATATAAGAATCCTAATAAGCCCCCATAGTCTGAACCAAGCATTTTCTCAGCATATGCTGGATTTGCATAAGAAGTTTCATAATTATCAGCAATAATATCTTCATATAAAGCCCTATTATGTTCTGTAAGTTCTTCACCAGTAAGCTTAGAAAAAGTCCCTTCTTTCTTAAGTTCCACCATAGTCTTGATTTTCTCTATAAAACCTGCAGTCTTTTTAAAATAGTCTAGTAAAGGTTCTTTAACTTCATCCTCCACCTGAATTAGGCCTATTCTATCTATAGCTAGTTCATATCTTTCTTTTATTAAATCTTTGTCGTATTTAATCATCTAGTCCTCCTTTATTAGGTTGCCTTTATCTACATTCTTCAGAATTAAGTTATATGCATATTCCCATAGGCTTTCTGAGCCATAGGGGGTTTCTTGGTTTCTTTTCATAACCTGGGATAGGTGTACCTTATGCTCTCGCCATGACTTTCCATCACTGGCGTCATTTAAAAGCAATGGTTGCACCCTGTCTAATGTAGCGGCAAACTTTGCTTCTGCTGTTTTTCCTTCTTCAAACTCATCCCAAAGGCTTCTCATCTTGTCTGCCTGATCCTGTGGAAGAAGATTGAAGATACGGTCTGCTGCTTTTAACTCCCTATCTAACTTGGTCTTATTACCATCTGTATCGTAAGCATATGTATCCCCTGCATCTATTTCAACTATGTCATGGATTATTAACATAGTCATTGTCTTTAAAATATCTATATCCTCTCTGGAGTACTCTCCCAATACTATACACATCAAAGCCATGTGCCAAGAATGCTCTGTATCATTCTCTTTCCGGCTACCATCAGCTATATAAGTCTGTCTAACTATCCCCTTTAACTTGTCTACCTCCAAGATAAAATCCATCTGTTTCTCAAGTCTATTCACTACTTGCCTCCATTCTTATAATAAACCTAGTATATATAATACAAATAATACAATAATCATTAGTCCATTAAGTATTGCTCCTATAATAGGAAATCTATAAAATATATCTCGTTCTTTAAATGCTTTAAATGATGTAACAAAGCCCAAAATTGCTAAAGCAAAAATAGATATTCCCCCAATTCCCAAAGCCATGTTTCCATCACCTTTATAGCTTGCGGATATAATACTTACTACAACAAAACCAACTAGGGCAAGAATCCCCATAACTGCAGATCCTATCCCTAGCTTGGTATGTCTTCTACCGGAAAAACGTAAGCTTTCCTTATCTTTGTTTACTCTTGCCATAACTGTCCTTCCTCTTTCTATTTCTAATCTTCTTATGAACTTTATATGCTAAGTACCCTAACATTCCTCCTACTGTGTTAAGAAGAATATCATCTACATCAAAACTTCCTACTTTTGTTACTAATTGTGTAACTTCAATTGTTTGACTAAAAAAGAAAGTCAAAAGGGCAACTCTCCAAAAACGTCGATATACTTTTTTTATATAGGGTAGGAAAAATCCAAAGGGTACAAAAGCAAGTATATTGCCTGGAATGTTAATCATAAAACTCTTTAAGCCTACTGCCCTCCAATGGACAAAATACCTCTTAATTTCCTGGAAAAACACTGTGTTGATTCGATATTCTTCCGCCAGCTGGTCCCTATTTAAATATTCACTAAAAAAGAGAAAATAAGTCAACACAATTATATATAAATAAAACAGCACAGTAGCTATTTTTTTACTGCCTTTATTATCTTTCTTCAATATCCCTCTCCAAATCATAATTAATAAGTACAAGTCAATAATATTATAAATCAAATACATTTCCTAGTAAAGGATGATTATGAAAATAATGATTTAGTTGGTTAATACAACAAAAGCCCCCAAGTCACCCATAGTAATCTGCAAAGGAACAGCTAATGTTTGCCCTTTCAAAGTTGTCTGTATTGACATACTTAATGCAGTCTCCAAAACTAGTAGAGCAGTTTACAATATTACTATCCTGTCTCATGTGTAAATAGTTTCCTTTTTTTGTGGTTAGTCATGATTTATATGACTATTTGTAAGTTAACTTATATCTAAAAGATTTTATATATTTTCTTATTTTTATATAGTTTTTATATAGTTTTTATAATTGGGCATAATATAAATAGTATTTGGATAACTATAGATATTAATATTCAATCTGTTGTCTTATTGCCTTCAAACTATGGTCTTAATATGTTTAAAGTGTCTCCCAAGAAAACTCTAATTTGCATGAGAGGAAAGAGATTTTATGAAAAGCTTTGATGATTTATATAATGAATTACTAGAAGCAACTATTAATAAGCAAGAAGATGATTATATTAAGAATTTAGAAGACTATGATCCCAATCAACTAGACTGCCTTTTACATCCTGAAAAGCACCCTCTAGTATGGCATACAGGGGATTGCAAGTGTGAAGATGATGAACACTGTATGGAAGTATGCCCTTTCCATGCCATTAATCCCGACGAGTCTGGAGAATTAGTTATTGATCAAGACTTGTGTAATGGCTGTGCTTACTGCATTCAAGAATGTAGGGCAGATAATCTAACTAATAGCAAAGACATAATCCCTTCCCTTCAGGCTATCCGCTCCCATGAAGGCCTTGTCTACGCCTTAATTGCTCCTGCCTTTCTTGGACAATTTTCTGATAATGTGACCCCAGGAAAGCTTCGTAGTGCTTTGAAGTTGCTAGGCTTTGATGGAATGATTGAGGTGGCACTTTTTGCTGATATCTTAACCCTTAAAGAAGCCTTAGAATTTGATAGAAATATTCAAACAGAATCTGATTTTCAATTAACCTCTTGTTGCTGCCCAATATGGCTTTCTCTAATTCGTAAAATCTACCATGAGTTAGTTCCCCATCTTCCCCCTTCAGTTTCTCCAATGGTGGCTAGTGGACGTGCTATAAAGCAGCTACACCCTGATGCATTAACCATATTTATTGGACCATGCCTTGCCAAAAAGGCAGAGGCTAAGCAAAAGGATATTGCTGATGCAGTAGATTTTGTCCTTACCTTTCAGGAGATGGAAGACGTATTTAATATAATGGAAATTGACCCTTCTAAGATGGAAGAAAGCGAAAAAGACCATTCATCTAGAGCTGGTAGAATCTATGCCCATACTGGAGGTGTAAGCGAAGCTGTTTCTACAACCCTAGAACGATTAAATCCAGATCGAAAGATTTCTATAAAAACCCGTCAGGCAGATGGGGTAGCAGGCCTAAGAGCTTTAATAAAGGACATAAAAGAGGGAAAAGGAGATGCAAACTTCTACGAAGGAATGGGCTGTATCGGCGGATGTGTCGGTGGACCAAAGGCTATTATCCCTCATGAAGAAGGAAAAATTAATGTTCAACGCTACGGAAAGGATGCACAGTATCCTACTCCCATTGATAACCCCTATGTTATTGAATTGTTAAACCGTCTAGGGCTTGAAACAGTAGAAAGCTTACTAGAAAAAAGCCATATATTTTCTCGGGACTTAAGCTAGACATATTTGTAAAACACAAAATACAGTTCCTAAGCAAAAGTATGCTAGGGAACTGTATTTATATTATAGTTTTAATTCATATATTATTATGACTGTTCTTGTTCAGCTACAAAATCACCAATTTGTTTATCACTTTCTAGAATATGTTCTACCAACCAATTGCCTACAAACTCCATCATATCTAGAATTACGTCTTTTTGATTTTCATCAATATAATCAAGATCATATTCATTTATCTTCTCAATAAACTTATTATGAGCTATCTTTTGGCTAAACAACTTCTTATATCCTACTTTGACCATATATTCCTCTTCATTTTGAAAATGAACTGTGGCATATTCTTTAAGTTCATTAATTATCTCCACAATATAGTCATATTTATCAGGTATAAATTCATCCATTAAGGTGTTATATGTTCTATTGGCAATCTCAAAAAGCTTTTCATGCTCTTTATCTACCTCTTCAATACCTGTTCTAAATTCTTCTTTAAACTCAAACATAATTTCCTCCTTAACAAGTCACGTTGATGTTTATCTTGCCACTGCAATTATAGTAGATGGTATAGGCTGTGATAAGTTTCCACTGATGTCTCTTATCTGATTCTCTTTAATTACAATTCTTACAGCTGTTTTTGGCTCAAGTATACGATCTAACTTAATATAAACATTATACCCTTCCACTGTTACTACATTGGAATATATAATATAATCCTTGGCAAAATCCGAAGTTTCTACAATCATACTTCCTTGAATCTCTTCATTAAATGTTAGACGAATTGTATCCCTTTGATTATCCATAAAAGTTGCTTGCCCAATCATCATAGGCTTTGTATTATCTGTCAATTGAACCATAGACTCAAATTTAATGATTTCCGTATAGCTTCCATTGTAGCCCTTTACACCTGATATTGTAATTGGTCTTGCAAGGGTTACGTCTATGCTAGAATCTGCTACCGTAAGAATAACAGTGGCACCATTATTTCTAGTGTTTTTCAATATAGAAGCTGCAATAATATCCACCCCTGCAATAGTATAATTTTTTGGGTTAGATGCAGAAGCAACATCAAGCATGTTAGCAAATTCAAGGTGAATCTGACTTGAATTTTCACTTGATTGAATAATAGCATAAGGTCCAGGAAGCTCCATGGAGCTACTAGATTCATTGCTAATTATTAATTCTCTAGCTAAACTTGAATTACGGTAATTATCTACTACAAATCCTTTTTCTAATTCAAACACATAATTTCCTGCTAGGGTCATGTTATCAATTAATAACTTAACTTCCTTTTGGTCTACACTGTCTATCTCTTTATATTCTAACAAAGTTCCAGGACGTATCTCATCTGTATTGGTATATAATTTAGAATTAAAGACAGCAGATTTCTTATCTAGTCTTACTTCCTTGTTGTATTTTAATGTTAATATGCTTGTATTCGCATCAAATGAATAATCCATTAAGAAAGGATTTGTCCTATCATATGCAAAACTAACCTTATATTCATGCATCTTATTAGCTGTAGTATCTCCAGGTCTTACATTGTAACTATCCCAATGTCCTATTGATACTGTCTGCATTGTAGTAAGCTGTGCATCCACACTATTTAATCTATAATGTACTTGCTTATTATCATTAGGATCTATAGTTCCATCCATAAAGCTACCATTGCCAATTAAAGCCCAGCCTGCAACACTAATTCCCCTGTCAAATGTAGCTGTAATACTATCATAGGATGTACGTCTAACACTTACTATCCTAGCCTGTGGCCTTGCACTTGTGTCAGTATTAACTATTGTAGTTAATGTGTAGCTATCTGGGACATTTCCTGATAAATCCTCAATTCCTGAGAAGGTAACAAGGAAACTCTTATTATAGTCTGACATTGCAATCTTAGATAAGTTAATGGATATGGACTTCTTATCTTCACTTTGAACATAATTTAATTTATTCCTTAATATTGTCAATGTAGATGGGTCCGCTGTTGTATTACCTTGGTTTAGAAGTAATTTTACATCAGATACATTAAATCTATTTAAGTTGACTGCTTCATTAAATTTGATTTCAGCAATTACTCCTGTATCATCTAATTCAGCCCCTACTATATATGGAGGAATATCATCAACAAAACTAATAACCTTATAATATTCTTCAAATCCAATACCAGTTTGAGTCTTAATCTTACTGGTAAAATTAATACTATAACTACCCTCTAACTTGTTTTGTGAACTAATAGTAAGTGTTTTGCCATCGGAAGATAGACTCCCTTTTAATGTTCCTGGATTACTGGCTAATATTCCTTTAGTCTCCCTACGAAGTAGTTCAATATTATTAAGGAGATTTCCATTGGAATCAATAACCGTTGTTTTATCTACAGGACTGTCAAATACTACTTTAATCTCTGTTGATTCAGTAATGTCAGCAGACTTTATTGTTGCAGTTTCTCCAACAACTTCAATAATAATAGCACTGTCTACTATACTTTTCTTAGCAAGTTCTGCATTGGATTTTTCTGTTGCAGTAGCTACTAAGATAACCTTACCAACCTTTTCACCACTTACAATACCATTGGATGTATTAACAATATTAATACATTCCTCATCTCCACCACCAATAGACCAGTAGGTTTTGTCCGAAGAATTTGAAGGGAAAATATCCCTGTTAAAATTGTATCGCTCACCTATTTTTAGAATATGAGCTCCATTTACTTCTTTGGCATTATTAATCTTAATTCCAGTAGCAGGTATCTTAACAACTACTTTGGTGGATATTGTTTTTGACTTTCCATTAGGATATGTAATCTTACACTTTATTGTTGAATTACCCTTTCCTACTGTTGTCACTAAACCTTTGCTAGATACTTTAGCAACTTTGGGCTTGCTTGTTGACCATTTATAACTGCTGCCCGACAACTTGTTCTTAATTTCTAGCTGGTGAGTTTCTCCCTCTCCAATTAATTCCACTTCTTTCTTCGCGAAAGTTGGTGTAGCTGCAGATGCTATTATTGGCTCACTAATAAACACAATGCTAACCATAACAAGTAACATCAAAACTAACCCCATCTTCCTAGTTTGAATTACCTTCATTGACATTCCTCCTAAGTTGGTTTTAACTTAATTTTATAAATCTCTATCTTGGACTTTTTATCCTTGATTAACATGTTTTTCTACTATATATAGTATCACATCAGTAATATCTTGTCAAAACAAAATTCTATCTCCGTCCTTAAGATTTATATCATTATCAACTTCAGATATTATTCGATCAGATCTTGAAACAC
>CAZPWO010000020.1:0-25271 GCA_964590525.1 uncultured Herbinix sp.
GAAGTTACTAATTTAAGGCTTATACCTAGTACAGAAGGAGAAAGTATGGTTGAAGAAACATTGCATAATGGTGAAATCGCCTTAAGAACTGGAATAGGAGATAATGGTTGGTCTAGATTAGAGTATAATGACAAGACCCTATACGCAGTAACAAGCTATTTAGAGATAATAGAATAGATAAAAAGAAAAGATGTTACTAGCTATGTAATATAACTAGTAACATCTTTTCTTTTTATAAAATTTTTATACAAGCCTTATTACAAGCTTTATTTAAAATCTTCTCCATAACCATAATTCTCAACAACATAATCAATATCTTTATCCCCGCGTCCACTAAGGTTTACTAATATAGAACCTTTTTTCATCTCTTTAGCTTTTCTCATAGCAAATGCTACTGCATGGGAACTTTCAAGAGCAGGTATTATTCCTTCTAGTCTTGAAAGTAGATAGAAGGCTTCTACAGTTTCATTATCATCTACAGATTCATATTGAATCCTTCCTTGTTCACGTAAAAAAGCATGTTCAGGGCCAACGGAAGGATAATCAAGTCCACTGGCAATAGAATATACAGGGGCTGGCTCACCTTTGTCATCCTTCAACATAATACTGTTAAAACCATGCATAATTCCTTCTTCACCATAAGTCATTGAAGCAGCATGCTCTCCAAGATTGGTACCCTTACCTAAGGGCTCAACACCAATAATATCAACAGCTTCTTCTAAGAAAGGAATAAACATACCAGCTGCATTACTTCCACCACCAACACAGGCACACACAAGATCTGGTAACAAGCCTGTCATTTCTTTAAATTGTTCCTTGGCTTCGGTTCCAACTACAGTTTGAAAGTCTCTAACCATTAAAGGAAATGGATGGGGACCCATTACTGAACCAATACAGTAAATAGAGTCTTTATAATTTTTTGCATATGAATCAAAGGCAGAATCTACAGCTTCTTTCAGTGTCTTTAAGCCATGGGTAACAGGTATTACATTTGCACCAAGAATCTTCATACGGGTAACATTAGGAGCTTGCTTTGCAATATCCACCTCTCCCATATGTATCTCACATTCCAGACCAAAGTAAGCGGCTGCAGTGGCAAG
Organism: uncultured Herbinix sp.; assembly: GCA_964590525.1. Lineage (GTDB taxonomy): Bacteria > Bacillota > Clostridia > Lachnospirales > Lachnospiraceae > Mobilitalea. The sequence goes on from CAZPWO010000020.1 coordinate 1,101, forward strand.
AGCAACACCATGTTGACCAGCGCCAGTTTCAGCAATTAATCTTTTTTTACCCATATATTTAGCCAATAGACCTTCACCCATACAATGATTTAACTTATGGGCACCAGTATGATTCAGATCTTCACGTTTTAGGTAAATTTGCGCACCACCAACATGTGTAGATAATCTTTCGGAATGATATACTGGTGTTGGGCGACCTTGAAATTCTTTCCTTATTCTTCTTAGCTCATTAATAAATTGTGAAGAGTGACATATAGTCTGATATGCCGCAGATATTTCTTCAAATGCTGGAACTAGTTTTTCAGGAAGATATGCACCTCCATAATTCCCAAAATAGCCTTTATCATCAGGGAAATTTCTTAAATATGTTCTGTAATCCATAGCAATCCTCTCAATCATAAATTGTTGTTTTGTTAGTTTAACACTTTAATATAGTATAGCAAATAAGAAATAAATTAACAATAGTTTTAAAGAAGATTTAGGAAATGTTAAATTAATAGCTATTTTGTATAATAAGTGATATAATTACTTCTGTATTTTGGATATTGAGGATAAAATATACATACAGGAGGATAATAATGAAATTAAAGTTTTTAAGAATTATATCAAGTATTATGTTGTTATTAGTTATTATGACTGTTCCTGCTTGTTCAAACACTGATAGTGAGAACAATAAGGAAGATGAAGAAGTAGTTAAAGAAAAAGATGAATCAATTCAAGATGAAGAAGTAGATGATGTTGATGAGATTGAAGAGATTGATGAAGAAAGAAAAAATGCCCTGGCTATGATTAATGATTTGTCTACTGAAGGGGGCATTAAAGACGTCTATCAACAGCTTGAAATGATATCAGGAACATGCTTATCAGATACTATGATAAGGAATAATGAGTATGCTAATCTTATTACTGATAACTTTACAAGTATTACCTTGGAAAACAATATGAAGCCGGATGCATTATTGAATCAACAGGCAAGTCAGCAAGCAGGAGAATTGGTTGTTCATTTTCCCAAAAGAACAACTGATTTATTAAGCTGGGCTAAGGAGAATGGTTTGTCTGTTAGAGGTCATACACTTGTCTGGTATAGCCAGACCCCTAATTGGATATACTATGAAGACTTTGATACAAAGAATGAATTTGTTGATCGTGATACAATGCTTGCCCGTATGGAAAGTTTTATAAAGCAAGTATTTGAAGAATTAGACAGCCATGGTTTTTCAGATATTCTTTATGCATATGACGTAGTAAATGAAGCTATATTAGATGATGGTTCATTAAGAGGGTGTGAGTGGCTAGATATTATTGGTGATGATTATATCTGGCATGCATTTTATTATGCAGACAAATATGCACCAGAACATACAAAGTTATATTATAATGATTTCAATGAACAGTTTAAAACTAAAGCAATAATGAACTTAGCTAAAAGTTTAGTGGATGAAGATGGAGAATATCTAATTGATGGTATTGGTTGTCAGGGACATTTATACACTAAAGATTCAATAGAACAGTATATAGATATGATGAAATCCTTTGCAAGTCTAGGAATAGATGTTCAGATTACTGAATTAGATATATCCCTTGGAACATGGCAAAACATTTTACCAGCCACTGAGGAAAATCTATTAGAGCAAGGTCAGTATTACTATGAATTAATTAGTAACATAGTTTTAGAAAATGAACTAGGGAATACTGCTGTGTCTGGAATTACATTTTGGGGCTTTGCTGATAATCTATCATGGAGAAATGATAGGCACCCATTACTATTTAACTCTAAACTAGAAGCCAAATATTCATACTATGGTGCAAAGTTAGACAAGAATAAGGCGGGATATTAAGAAATAAAATTAAACATAATAATACAAACAGACTGGACTCTATGTTCGGTCTGTTTGTCATAATAAGATATTTGTAATTCAATTAGACAATTTGATAAATAGATGATAACATTATATTTGAACATATACATATTGTACAAGGTTACATAAGGGGGAAAACAAGATGAAAACAAAAACATTAAGATTATTAACAATTATTCTGGTATTACTAATGCTAGTAACTGTTCCTGCTTGTTCTAAGAAGGATGATAAGGATAATGATATAAAACAGGAAGTCGATAAAGTTATTGAAGAGGAAGAAAAAGATGTAGAAGTAGAAGTTGAAGTGGAAATAGATCCATTTATAGCCATAGTGAATGATTTAAAACTAGATGGTGGTATGGATTATGTATATGAGCAAGTTGGTATCAAGGCTGGAACATGTTTGTCAAATACTATGATTAATAACGAGAAATATTCTCAAATACTACTAGATAATTTTTCAAGTATTACTTTGGAAAATGAAATGAAGCCGGATGTTTTACTAAATCGTGAAGCTAGCACTGAAGAAGGAGATATAGTTGTCTTATTTCCACAAAGTACAACTGTATTACTAGACTGGGCTAAGGAGAATGCTTTATCAGCCCATGGTCATCTTTTGGTGTGGTTTACACAGACACCAGACTGGATTTTCTATGAAGATTTTGATATATCAAAAGAATTAGTAGATCGTGATACGTGTCTTAATCGTATGGAGAGTTATATAAGGGGAACATTTGAACAATTAGAAGAACTAGGTTATTCAGAGATGTTTACTTCATATGATGTGGTTAACGAGGCGTTAGAAGATGACGGTACACTAAAAGATTGTCACTGGTTAGATATTATTGGAGAAGATTACATATGGCATGCATTTAACTTTGCTAAACAATATGCACCGGACAATATAAAACTTTATTATAATGATTATAATGAGCAGTTTAAGAAAGACTATATTATTGATTTAGTAAAGTCTTTAGTAGGTGAGGATGGGAACTATCTGATTGATGGGATTGGCTGTCAGGCACATTTATATACTTATGATTCAGTTAATAGGTATGTGGAAACTTTAGAAGCTTTTAGTGAGACAGGGCTTGATATACGTATTACAGCATTAGATGTTTCTCTTGGTACTTGGCAGAAGGCTATTGGTGCTTCAGATGATAATTTAAGGATGCAAGGGGATTATTACTATAGACTTATTAGTACCATAGTTGGAGAAAATATGAGAGGTAACACTAATGTATCCTCAATTACATTTTGGGGTTTTGCTGATAATTTATCATGGAAACCAGATAGACATCCCTTATTTTTTGATGAGGATATGAATCCTAAATATTCTTATTATGGAGCAAAGCTTGACAAGAATAATGCAGGATATTAAAGTAAGTATGCAATAAAATATATTAACATAAAAAGGAGTTTTTGGATGGATTTTAAAGATTTTAAATGGACAGTTGAAACTAAATACCAAGAGACGGAGAGTGGAATTAACATACATGCTCCTGGTGAAACGGATTACTTTGTAAATCCAGTTGATGGACAAGTGAAGGCAAACGCACCATTCTTCTACAAAGAGCTTGAAGGAGATTTCATATTAAAAGCAAAGGTAAGCCTTGATTTTGAATCTATTTATGATGCTTGTGTCCTATTGGCTCTAGATAATGACAAATTATGGGCCAAGGCATGTTTTGAGTATACAGACTTTGGAACAAATGCTGTAGTTACAGTTATGACTAATGAAAAATCAGACGACGCAAACGGTGTAAATGTAGAAGGAAATGAAATTTGGATGCAAATGAGTCGAAAAGACAACGTATTTGCCATACATTATTCCTTAGATGGCAAAGAATTCATCATGGCAAGGCTAGCATATCTACCAATGCAGAAGAAGATTAAAGTAGGTTTAGAAGCTCAATCTCCAACTGGCAATGGTGGATTAAGAAAGTTTGAAAATGTTTCATTAGAATTAAAAAGTCCCTTAGACATACGTAAGGGAATATAGAAAACTAATAATTTATGAAAAACCCCCCGTCTTACTTAAAAGATGGGGTTTTTTCATAGTAAGCTAAAGATGCCTTCAATTCTATCTGGTATTTTCACTATAATTACAAATGACAGGATGTTATTCATCAAGTAAATCTTCAATTATCTCATGGTTTCTCTTAAGGATATTTTTCCCTCTCCAACTATAAGAGCGGTCACCATATTTTTTCTTAAATTCTCTATTTGTCATTTGAGATAATTCTTCATAATCCAAGTGAAAGAGTAAGTTATCCTTAAATTCTTTTATTACTGTTTCTTTTACATTTTCATTATGAGGACATACATCTTGACATATATCACAACCCCAGATAAGAGAGTGTTTTTTAAGGATTTCTTCATCTTCTTTATTAAGGGGTTTTTTCTTTTGGCTAATATATGATTTGCATTTTTGAGGATTAATAGTAAAGTCTCCTAAGATGCACTGTCCAGGACATTGTATAAGGCATTCATTACACTGTATACAGGTACGTTTTATTGGCTTATCTGGCTTAAAGGGGTAATTATTAAGAATATATCCTATGAAAAAATAGGAGCCATATTGGTCTGTAATTAGATTGTTATTAATGCCCCAGAAGCCAAGTCCGGCCTTATGGGCAAGATAACGATCACTAAAGGGGCCTGTGTCAACATAAGCCTTATATTCAAAGTTTTTAATATTTATATTAAGAAAACGGCTAATTGTTTCAAGTTTTTCTTTTACAATTATGTGATAATCTATAGAAAAGGCGGATTTTGTTATATTGGAATCCGCTTTTTCAGCCTTTTCACCTATATAGTATGGGAAAAGGCATACTATAACAGACTGTGCACTTTCCAGGCTAAGTTTAGGGTATATTCGTTTGTTAATATCTTTTTCTTCAAATCCGCTTATATAACCTTTGTTAATCTGTTTTCTCCATATTTCTTCAAAATCATAATAAGGTTGTGCAGATGCAATCCCCATAGACTCTATATTAATTGATTTGCAAAAAGATCTTAATTTTTCTTTCATTTTAACCATCCATTCAAATAAGATAAATGCTATAATTAGATATAAGTTGATTATAACATTTTTATATAGATACAGGAGAAGATTTATGAAGAAACTAACAATAGGTATACTAGCTCATGTAGATGCAGGAAAGACAAGTCTAGCAGAAAGTATACTTTACACAAGTGGGAACATAAGGGAACTAGGTAGAGTGGACCATAAAGATGCCTTTCTTGATACATTTGCTTTAGAAAGGGAGAGAGGTATTACTATATACTCTAAGCAGGCTACTTTTAAGACTTCAAATTATGAAATCACATTATTGGATACCCCAGGTCATGTGGATTTTTCAACAGAGATGGAGCGAACCTTATCCGTCTTAGACTATGCTATTTTAGTTATAAATGCTAGTGATGGGGTTCAAGGACATACTGAGACTTTATGGAGACTTCTAAAAAGGTATAAGATACCTACATTCATATTTGTCAATAAGATGGACCTTCAAAGGGTAAAACAAGGTACAGTAATGAAGGATTTAAAGAAGTTATTAAGTGATGCTTGTATTGATTTTACACTAGATGAAAAGTCTAATGAATTCATGGAAAGTATAGCAATGTCCCATGAGCAGCTATTAGAGGATTACCTAGATAATGGTTTTGTAAATCCGGATAATATTGTGAATATGATTAGGAAACGCAAAGTTTTCCCATGTTATTTTGGGTCAGCTCTTAAAATTGAAGGGATAGACAGGCTTATATATGGTATAGATAAGTATAGTAAAGCTCCTAGTTATCCCAAGGCTTTTGCTGCAAAGGTCTATAAGATTTCTAGAGATGACCAGGGAAAGAGATTAACATATATGAAGATTACTGGGGGTAGCTTAAAGGTTAAAATGCAGATTAACCAGGAGAAGATTGACCAGATACGTATTTACTCAGGTGACAAGTATGAAGGGGTAGACAAGGTAGAGGCAGGCTCTGTGTGTGCTGTTACTGGACTTAATGAAACATATCCAGGACAAGGATTAGGTTCTTCCTCAGATGCTATTATCCCAATGCTTGAGCCGGTACTTAATTATAAAATTATACTGCCAGATGAATGTAATGTATATAGTATGCTTTCTGATTTGCATAAATTAGAGGATGAAGATCCACAGCTTCAGATTGTATGGTCTGAGCAGTTAAAAGAGATACACATCAAGTTAATGGGACAAGTGCAAGTGGAGATATTAAAAAGAACTATCCTTGATCGTTTTGATGTTGATGTGGAATTTGGTAGAGGTAATATTCTTTACAAAGAGACAATTGAAAGTCCAGTGCTTGGGGTGGGGCATTTTGAACCACTGGGGCATTACAGTGAAGTACATCTATTATTAGAAGGGAATGAACCTGGTAGAGGGCTGGAGTTTCATAGGGATTGTAGTGAAGATAAACTGGATGGAAATTGGCAAAGGCTAATTTTAACTCATTTACAAGAGAAAGAACATATTGGAGTTCTTACAGGCTCTCCTATTACAGATGTGAAGATAACTTTGATTAATGGAAGGGCCCATAATGAACATACTGTAGGTGGAGATTTCAGACAGGCAACTTATAGGGCGGTGAGGCAAGGGTTAAAGAAGGCTAAGAGTATTCTTTTGGAACCTTACTATGATTTTACTCTAACACTTCCTTCAGAACATGTTGGCAGAGGGATGACAGATATCCAAAGGATGAGTGGAAAGTTTGAACCACCTGAGATAGATGGTGAGATGTCAATCTTAACTGGATATGCACCTGTGGCAACTATGATGGATTATCACAGGGAAGTTATCTCATATACAAGTGGAAGGGGAAGGCTCTTTTCCACATTAGGAGGCTATCTGCCATGTCATAATGCAGAGGAAGTAATTGAAGCTATGGGCTATGATAGTGAAAGGGATATAGATAATCCAACTTCTTCAGTATTTTGTGCCAATGGAGCTGGTTTTAATGTTCAGTGGGATAAGGTTGAGGAATATATGCATCTTGAAAGCTGGGACAAACTAGAGGAAAAATTAGAGTTAGATCCTATAGGGCAAGCTAGTGAATATAAAAAAAACACAAATAATTTTTCATCTTCACAAGATTCTTGGGTGCAAGACAAGGAATTAGAAGATATATTTATTCGAACTTATGGACCTATAAATCAAAAAACAAGTTATAGTCAAAACAGGTTAGGATATGAGAAAAAGCATTCAAAGCCAGTTGTAGAACATAAAAAAAGCAGGCACAAGAAAAGTCAAAAAGAGTACCTACTAGTTGACGGCTATAATATTATATTTGCCTGGGATGAATTAAGGGGATTAGCCGAAGCTAATATGGATGCAGCTAGGGATAGTTTAATTGATATTCTGAACAATTATCAAGGATATAAAGATATTATTGTGATCCTTGTATTTGATGCCTACAAGGTTAAGGGGGGAGTCGGTTCTATCAATGTGCATGATAATATAAACGTTGTATATACAAAGGAAGCAGAAACTGCTGATGAATATATAGAGAAGGTAACTCATGAAATTGCTGATAAGCACCATGTTACGGTTGCAACATCTGATGCATTGGAGCAACTAATTATCATGGGCAAGGGGGCTTATAGATTATCGGCTAATGATCTAAAAGATGAAATCAATAGAGTTAAAGATGAAATCCGAAGAGATTATATTGAGAAAAACTCGTTAAGTAAAGCTTATATAGGAGATAAAATTGAGAACGACATTCTGACAGAAAGTGAGAATAAAAAGCAATAAAAAAGCTCCATATAGCATGATGTCTATATGGAGCGTGGAGTTTTTTTATTATTTTGTTTTTGCCATGGAATAGAGTTTATAAGAGCTTATATTAACCATACTATAATTGCTAGTATCATCGTTGTAAGATATAAGGAAGTCGCTTTTGTGGCCAATACCTTGTCCTGATTCACCGTTAATTATAAGTTCTTCTGGAAAAAGGACTAGATAAAATCCTTCTCCTTCTTTAAATCCTATATATTCATTTTCTATATCACATCCGTATGTTCCTTCATGAAAATTATTCTTATCTTTGGAGGAATCTTGATACCATTCATATGTTCCGTTTTGATTTAATATTAAATAACCATTAATAAAAAGGTCCCATTCACCAACTAAAAATTCCTTAGCTTTGTTTTCCTTATCTTCATTTGACTTGGAGTCCATAACTACACTATTCATTAAGTCTTTAGCTGCTTGGAAGCTTTTATCAAAATCATCTATATTTGAATTATATGAAATATTAATTGCATTATAATACCTACCGTAAAATCTATGATAAACCTTGTGAACCCTAGTGCCATCATCTATTTCATATCCATATTCGTACCAGGAGTCTTCATCTTCATTGATTTTTGTAGGTTGAAGAAAAACTTGAAAATCCTCATTGTTTAATCTTAGTGTTTCAAGCAAATCAATCATATCTAAAGGATGTTGGTAAGTACTTTCTTCAGTAACAAAGAAACTAAGGACGTTGTCATATTCATCTATTAATTCAATAGGTGCATTTTCCTCAGAGGATTCTATGTATGTCCATATATCATCATTATATTCAAAAGAAATATTTCCAATACTAACATGATTTTTACCTGTATTATTACATCCAACTAATAAGGTAAAGATAGAAATGAGTAAAAAAATTTTAAATGTTTTTTTCATATCACTTTTCCTTTCTCTCTTTTTAATTTTGGTAAATTGTAATGAGCCAATAATTTACTATACACTGAATTGTTTTAGAATACAAGGATTTCTATGCAATTGATACAAAATAATGAATGAAAAAAAGCTGGTTAATAGAAACTTTACATTCTGTTTACAAAATGTTCATAACTTGGTTCATCAACAGCTTGACTATATTTTTATAGATTGGTAAAATTATAAGGAAGCCATTTAGTGGCTAATATTAAGGAGGAACTAAGGATGAACATAAATGAGAACAAAGGTTTTTCTGAAAAAAATGCTAAAACAAAGGATGAGGAAGAAAAAGGAACTAATAAGTCTAAATTAAAATCATTTTTTAAAAAAGATAAGCCTGATGAATCTAATGATAATTATGATTTAAATAATATAAATTCTAATGAAGAAAAAGGTAAATCTAAAAAAAATAATATTAAGGGATTTTATAGTATTAAATATCAACTGGCTATTGGACTCTTTATTCCGGTTATTTTACTAGCTGTTTATGGAGTGGTGTCTTATAGAAAATCAGAAGAAGCTATTGTTAGTAACTATGAAGAAAGCACTATTGATACAGTAGACGCTATGAGTAAATATATGAATATGGGTTTATATATGATGGAAAAATCAGCTCTTGAGCTGGCATCAGATATTAACGTTAAAGATTTCTTTGACTTAGAATATGATGAAGCAAAAGATTTAAAAAGAACATATGATGATATTAGAGACAGAATATCTATTGCAGCTAGTGCAAATAGATTTATCGTAAATATACATATAATAGGAAAGAATGGTGTAGGAATATCCACAGTATATAACTTTAAAGACAATCTATATGAGGATTTTCAAGAGTCTGAAATAGGACAAATATTCCAAGAGAATATAATTGATGCTATTTGGGCCAGCGATCACTCTCAGTTAGATATGGTAATGCTTGAAGGTATTAATCTTTACAGTACAGGAACATATGCCTCTTCTTATATAAGAAGAATGAACAACGGTGCAGGTTATATTATTATAGACGTTTCATCTAGTCAAATCACAGACAATTTCAGGGAATATGATATGGGAGAAGGAAGTGTTATAGGATTTGTAACAGATGAAAGAAGAGAAACTTTAAATATTTCGGATAGAAGACGGCTTTTTTCAGATCAAGCATTTTATCAAGAATCCTTAGTATCCCAAGATGAAAAAGGTTTTTCCTATGTAGAATTTGAGGATGTTGATTATCTATATATATATAGTAGGTTTGATAATATAGATGCCATGCTTTGTACATTGATACCAAAGTCTACGATTTTAAGTGAAGTAAGTGAAATTAAAACACTAAGTATATTGTTTGTATCAATATCAGTTGTTATTGCCGCTGGATTAGCAATATTTATAACAGGAGGAATAACTTCCACTATTAATTCTATTAATAAATCCATTGACCTAGTAGCTAAGGGAGATTTAAGAAATCCGATAAACACCAATAGAAAAGATGAATTCGCTCTTTTATCAAACGGTATAAATGTTATGATGGAAAACATGAGAAAGCTAATTGGGAATGTGCAAAGTGTTAGTAGCACCGTTAGTGGTTCTGCCAATGATCTTACTGATACATCATCTAATCTATTGCATGCAACCAAGGGAATATCAAGTTCAATAGATGATAGTGGAAGAGGGATTGTTCAACAAGCGGAAGATACAGAACATTGCTTAATTCAAATGAATAATCTATCAGATAACCTTAACCAGCTATATAAAAACACTAATAAAATTGAAGAGATTGCAAACAATACCCAAAGTGTTGCCAATGAAGGTTTAGGAATTGTAGATGAGTTAAGTGATAAAACAAAAGCCACATCAGAAATCACTTCAGAAGTTATTACAAAGATTCAAGAATTTGAAGTTGGTTCTAAAAAAATCGAGAAGTTTGTAAATGTTATTAATAATATTGCTTTTCAGACAAATTTACTTTCATTAAATGCTTCCATTGAGGCTGCAAGAGCCGGGGAGTATGGACAAGGATTTTCAGTTGTAGCAGATGAAATAATGAAACTAGCAGAACAAAGTGCAGAAGCTGCTAGGGAGATTCAAAATACAGTAAAAGAAGTTACTAAACAAAATAAAGAGACTGTAAGTGCAGCTGAACAAGCAGAGAGTATTGTTGCGTCTCAGACGGTGGCGTTAGATCATACGGTGAATAGCTTTAATAGTATTAGTAAACACATAAATGATCTTGCTAGTAATCTAAATGATATTTTATTAAGATTAGAGACTATAGAGACCTCCAAAGACGATACATTACATGCTATAGAAAATATCTCAGCTGTAACAGAAGAAACAGCAGCATCATCAGAGGAGATTAATGCAACATCAGAAGAACAAATAGACTCAGTAGAACGACTACAGAAAGCCATAGTGGCATTAGAAGAAGATGCAAATACATTAAACAACGCAATAAAAGCATTTAAAGTATAAAAACCTTTAGAATATAAAAAGACTTTTGTCAACTGAACTTATCTTGGCAAAAGTCTTTTTTTGTATCTATTTAACTATTAGGAAAGACATGCATTTCAATAAAAATTATAGTAATAAGCATGTCTTTGTTTTATAATACATGGTAAAATAAATCAATGACTTTAACAGGGGGCTTGACAATATGATGTTTAAACACAGTATAAATAGTCTTATGAGAAGAGGGAAAAAAACATTTTTATTTTTATTTCTATTTGTCTTACTAACAATCTTTTTATCTATTGGGGGAGGAATGTATAATTCGGCAGATAATATGCTAAATGATGCAGATAAGACATTTACTACAAGTGTAGAGTTCAATTATCTTGGGGATATAACTAAGAATGAGCAAGACTTTTATAATAAAATGAATATAGAACTAAAAGAAATTGATTTTAATAAAATTGAAAACAATAAATATATTAAAGCAGTTGGTAATAAAAAATCATCTTGGGCTTATATTGAAGGAAATCAAATAAATCAAAATAAAAGTCCTTTAATTAGTTATGCAATATTTACATTATCTAATGTTAGGAAATATGATGATGACTTTTACCAAGCTACAGTTAACGAGATTTTATTTGGCAAAAGACTAAGGGAAAACACACATGTATTAATAAACAATAAAGATGATTATGGTCAATCCTTAAATCAGGACTTAATAGCTGGTCATAAATATCTTATTGTAGGGAGAATAGAGGAAGGTAAAACCCCTACCCTTATTATCTCCCCAGAATTACCTCATATGATAGAGGGCTATTCATTCATAGTGGATTTGACTGATAATCCGGATTTCTTTCAAACTGAAGAGGGAGCCGCTTTACTTGAATTAGAAGATAAGATGAAAATTGTTGATAATTCATTAGCTGTAACGGTTGTATCAGATCTTGAGGCAGCCCTGCCTTCTTATTCGGAAGATATTATTATAAAAGAAGGTAGAGTTTTTGACCATAGTGAATATGAAGAGGGGAATAATAATGTTCTTTTAATTACAGAAACTATTGCTAGTTTTTATAATCTGACAATTGGTGATATGCTTAATTTAAAACTCCATTATAGTAATGAAGGACTTTCTATTTCAGATTATATTAAAGATTCTAATTTTACCCATGAAGCCGATTATGAGATTGTTGGAATTATTGAGGATAAGGATTTGAAAAGATACTCCTTATATATTCCGGATGCTGATTGGATTAACCAGGAACTTAAGACCACAACCATAGTTCGCTATATTGTTGAAAATGGAAAAGCAGAGGACTTTTATGATGACATTAAAGAAGAATTACTTCCTAATATAAATGTTACTATAAATGATCAAGGCTACAATCAAGCAATAAAGCCTATAATATCTTTGAAAAACAGTGGGCTTTTACTAATGGTCTTTGCTATATTAGGTGGATTAGCAATTCTAGTGCTATTTGCTTATCTTTATGTTATTAAGCAAAAGGGTACATTGATAACTATGATTTCACTAGGCACAAATAAAAAGAAGATTTATAATTATATATTGTTCGGTGGAAGTGTTTTGATTGTTATTGCTTCTTCAATAGGAGCAATAGTTTCTTCACTTTATATTCATAGTGGTACCAGTGTAATCCTTGAGAGAATGGAAGAAATATTTGCTTTAGATTTGCCATACAGTGAGCTTAACATAGGATTAAATAAGAATTTTGCTTTAGACATAGAAGTTAATAGGTGGATAGGAGTAGTTGTTCCTTTATTTGTTTTACTGCTTAGTATTATATTATTATTTTTCTTTACTTATTATATAATTAAGGATGATAGACAGGAATTTAAAGAGGAAAAAAAAGAAAAGAAAACTATTAATACACTTGAACCTAGTAATAGAAAGGCGAAAAAAATATTATTTGGAAGAGTAAGGCCTCTTTCCTTAAAGTTTGCCTTGTTATCTATTAGAAGAAGCCTTGGGAGAAGTTTCATTGTTCCCCTTGTTTCAATGTTATTATCAATAGCAATTATCTTATTGGGCATGCTTTCTAGTTCCCAGGAGGAAAAACTTAATACAGTACATGAACAAATACCAGTTAATGCATATGTAACCACATTCCTTAATCAATCAAGGGAGGTTAGTGGTCTAAGTCTACAATACGATGTATACCGGCTTATTGATAAGGATTATTCTTATAGAATGGAATGGGATATTGATACCTATACAGACTATACTAACAATGGAGAATATACTTCTTTAAGAGCCCAAGAAGAAAGGGAAAATATATTGAATTCCTCGGAATATTTTGCTGATATGCACCTGTACAATTCTCTTCATTATGAATACATGGGAATAGTCAACAGAGATGATGGTGAGTCAGACGATAAGCTTTCTCTAGTGCCTACAATAAGAAAGCATAATAATGCTTTTGGATTTGATTGGTTTATTAACAAGATTAAAAAGATGCCAATACTGGCTTATGTTGATGATATAAGATATACCCCAGACTTTTTTAATGATAATAGTGTAGGTATAGAATTTCTTCATGGCTATGGATATGAATCCTTAAAAACAAGAGAAGATATAGGGATGATATCCCGTAATTTTGCTGAAAGCAATGGGATAAGTATGGGAGATGTAATAAGGGTTACTGCATGGGTTGATATTAATAGCCAAGCTTTTTGTAGTATAATAGATCTGAAGGTTATTGGAATATATGAGGAAAATTGGCGACCAGACACTATATATGTGCCTTGGATTATGTCTTACGACCATAATTATTATTTTGATGGAAATTACCCATCAGACGGTATAGATGATGAGAGTTTGACCATATGGAATGAGATAATTCCAAGGGATTTAAAAGCGATTACATTTACCCTTAAAAACACAGAAAAACTATCTTCTTTTAGGGAATATTTGAAAGGTGAAGGTTATAGTCAAGCTAATCAAATGAATTCTAAGAGGCGGGCCATTATTATAGAGGACAAAAATTTAGTAGAAACCATTCAAAATTTAGAAAATCATATAAGAACAATCAATATATTGAAGCCTATTATGCTGATTTTATTTGCAATAATTGGATTTGTAATATCTTATATACTTATAAAGCACCGGACAAATGAAGCGGCTATAATAAGAAGTATAGGTGGAAGAAATAGTCAAGTGTTCTTTTCCTTCTTCCTAGAACAATTTATACTTTTCTTCACAGGATTAATACCAGCAATAATATTCTTTATCTTCCAGCCAGGGGATTTTATCTTGTATGGTAGCTCATTAATTTATTTTATAATATCTTATTTATTGGCTAGTGGACTGGCATTGTTATATATGAATAAGGTAAAGCTTATGGATATCTTATTTTCAAGGGAATAAGCGGTTTGTATTATTAAGAATGGAGGATTTTTATATGGGACTAATTGAGATAAACAATGTATCTTATATATATAAGAGTAAATATCAAGATGTGGAAGCAGTGAAAGATGTAAGTTGTAATTTTAAACAGGGTAAGGTATATGCTATTATTGGTAATTCTGGTTCTGGTAAAACAACTCTTTTATCATTAATGGCTGGTCTAGCCCTTCCTCATAAGGGAGATATTTATTATGAGGGGGAGTCTATTAAAGAAATGAATTTAGAGGAATATAGAAGGGATAAGGCATCAGTTATATATCAAGCTTTTAATCTCTTTCCATTAATGACAGTGATTGAAAATGTAATATATCCTTTAGAATTAAAGGGAATTAATTTTGATGAAGCTAAAAATAGTGCAGAGAATCATTTGAAAAGTGTGGGTTTAGATGAACAATATTATATGAGGTTTCCCAATATGCTATCTGGTGGTCAGCAACAAAGAGTAGCTATTGCCAGGGCCCTTGCTACTGGCTCAAAGTTACTACTGGCAGATGAACCAACTGGTAACCTTGATGTTGCCAATGGAGAGATGGTAGTGAACCTTCTAACAGATCTTGCCCATAGGAAAAAACTAGTAGTAGTAATAGTGACTCATGATATGAAGATTGCAAAAAAAGCAGATATTGTTTTACATATGGAAGATGGGGAATTGATAACCATGGTATAAAATATAGTATTTAGGCAAAACCTATTTCCATAGTCTTTTTGGAGGTGGGATTTTGAATGAGGGTTTAGTTGTCTTTGTAAGAGGAGTTATTGGCTATTTTTCACTTCTAATATTTTCAAGAATATTAGGGAAAGAACAGATTAGTCAGCTGACTTTTTTTGATTATATTTTAGGAATTACTATAGGCTCGATTGCCTCGGAATTAACTGTTGATCTATCCAGTAGAGCCTGGCCACACTGGGTTGGATTAATAACATGGTCAGGCTTGGGTTTTATAATGAGATTAATTACATTAAAGTGGAGATATGCAGCAAAATATCTGGAAGGGGAACCAGTCATTGTTATAATGAATGGGAAAATCATGGATGATGTTTTGAAGAAAATGAGATTTGGCCTGACAGATGTTTTGGGACTTTTAAGAGACAAGGATATTTTTGATATAAGTGAAGTGGAATATGCTATATTAGAGCCAAGTGGGAGTCTATCAGTCCTAAAAAAGCCAGAATATTTACCAGTTAATCGCCAGGACATGAAAATTAGGGCTAAATCATCTGGTATTAGTACAGAGATAATATACGATGGTGTATTATTTGAAGATAACTTAAAAGAGATGAATAAAGATAAAAATTGGCTTATGAGACAGTTGAAAAAACATGGGATAAAAGACATTTCAGAAACTTTCTTATTTACCCTAAATGAGGCAGGAGACATATATGTGGATAAATATAATGACCAGATAAAGAATGTTAGAGATATTGGTGATTATAAAGGTCCTTATTAGTAGGGAGGGAATTCATGAGAAGATTTTTAACCATAGCAATCCCTATTGTTAGCTTAATTATTTTTGTCCTAATTATGCAAAGCGGAAGACTTTTAAAGGAATCTTTTTCTTTAGATGATGATGTCAAGATGATTATTAATACTTTAAAAGAAGAGATTGATTATGAAAAATGGGACGAGATTAATCAAACTGTTAATGATTTGGACAAGGCATGGAAGATTGTTGCTTCAAGACTTCAATTTAGCGTTGAGCGGGAACAGATTAACGATTTATCAAAAAACATTGCTAGATTAAAAGGAGCAGCTAAGGCTAATGACAAAGCTAATTCTCTTATAGAATTGTATGAAGTTGAAAACACATGGGAAAACATTGCTGAATAGACGTATATAAAGGGTGTTCTGAAACATTTTCTTTCTTATGAAAAAATGTTTTGGAAGACTTTTTATTATTAGAGAAACCTTTGTTTATTGACATTAGGACGATTTTGAATTATCATTATAGTATTACGTAAAAATGTAAATATGAAAAATGTTTTATATTTACATGGAAAAACACTTAGGAGGTAGATTTATTGAAGAAAGTATTACCGTTAATGAAAAAATATCGTGTTTTTGCAATTCTTAGCCCAGTACTTATGGTTTTGGAAGTTCTATCTGATGTTATTATTCCCTTTCTTATGTCAAGAATAGTGGATGTAGGAATTGCTAATAGAGACATTGATTATATCATTAAAATAGGTCTTATTATGGTTCTAGCAGCTGTAATGGCTATAATCTTTGGTGTGGCAAGCTCTTTTGCTGGAGCAAAAGCAGGGCATGGATTCGCATCTGAAATTAGAATGAAAACCTTTAAAAAGATTCAAGGTTTTTCTTTTGCAAATCTTGATAATTTTACAGTGTCTTCTTTGATTACAAGACTTACCAATGATTGTAATACCATAGGACAAGTTACAATGATGAGTCTTCGTATGGGAATAAGGGCGCCATCTATGTTTCTCTTTGCTCTTTTAATGACTATTTTTATTAATTGGAGATTAGCAATGATTTTCCTAGTTGCAATTCCAATTATGTCAGTCTTGGTTTTTATAGTATTAAAAATTTCAAGACCTTTGTTTTTGAAATTACAAAGCCGGGTGGATAGGGTAAATGCTATAATTCAGGAAAACTTAACAGGTATAAGGGTTGTGAAATCTTTTAATAGACAAGAACATGAAGAAAAAAGATTTGAAAAGAGAAATGATAAATTGAGAGATACTGCTCTAAAAGCTATCTCCCTTGTTGTAATGCTTATGCCAATACTTAATTTAATTGTATATTCTATAATTATTGCAGTCTTATGGTTTGGTGGCAAACAGGTGGTTGTTGGTAGTATGGGTAGCGGGGAATTAATTTCTTTAATTACCTACATAACACAGGTAATGATGTCACTTCTAATGATATCAATGTTTTTAATGCAGTTCTTAAGAGGTTCTGCTTCCATGGAAAGAATTCTTGAAGTATTGGATACAGAATCTGAAATTAAAGAAATCGATGATAAAAAATATGAGGTTAAAGATGGTTCTATAGATTTTGAAAATGTTTCGTTTTCTTATTATGACAATAAAGAGTATGTTTTAAAAAATATCAACTTTTCAATAGAATCTGGAGAGACTCTTGGAATTATAGGATCAACTGGTTCGTCTAAATCTACTTTAGTTCAGCTGATACCAAGATTATATGATGTATCAAAAGGAAGGGTTTTAGTTGGGGGAATTGATGTTAGGAATTATGACATGGAGGCCTTAAGAGAACAGGTAGCATTTGTATTACAGAAGAATACATTGTTTTCAGGCACCATTGCTGAAAATATGAGATGGGGTAAAGCAGATGCAAGTGATGAGGAAATTGTCCAGGCTTTAAAGCATTCTCAGGCTTGGGAGTTTGTATCCCAATACGAAGATAAACTTGACCATATTGTAGAGCAAGGTGGAGATAACTTCTCTGGTGGCCAGAAACAAAGGCTTACAATTGCAAGAGCACTGCTTAAATCACCTAAGGTTATTATACTAGATGATTCTACTAGTGCTGTTGATATGACTACTGATGCAAAAATACAGAAGGCTTTTAAAGAAGAGTTTGAACATATAACAACAGTAATTATTGCACAAAGGGTAGAATCAATTCAGCAGGCGGATCGTATCATTGTTATACATGAGGGAGAGATAGAATCTGTTGGAGATCACCAAACTTTAATTGAAACTTCACCTATTTATGGAGAAATCTATAAGTCACAGCAGAAAGGGGTGATTGGAGCATGAGTAAAGATATAGAAGAAAAACACAATAAATTCAAACCTAAAAGTCCAAAACAGACATTAGCAAGATTATTTGCTTATTTTCGTTTTAATAAAAAGATGTTTTTTATAGGTGTTTTATTTATAATAATTAGTTCTGCTTCACAAATTGCTGCCAATGCTATGTTAAGTCCAATCATTGATACTTTGGTTGGTGATTTTCATAGGGGGCAATTTATTAAATATCTTCTTATAATGGGAGTTTTTATAATTATTATAGTTGTTGGTCAATATATTGGAAATATATCTATGGCTAGGTTGTCACAAAGAACCGTTCACAGGATACGTAAAGATATGTTTTCACATATGGAGAAGTTACCGATT
The DNA here is from genome assembly GCA_964590525.1 of uncultured Herbinix sp. GTDB lineage: Bacteria > Bacillota > Clostridia > Lachnospirales > Lachnospiraceae > Mobilitalea. The sequence continues at coordinate 19,645 of CAZPWO010000020.1, forward strand.
TCATATTTTGACAGCAATTCTCATGGTGATATGATGTCAACATTCACTAATGACGTTGATATTTTAAATCAGGCACTTGAGCAAAGTGTATCACAGATAATATTGTCAACAATTACCATTGTTGGAACCTTTACCATGATGATAATTTTAAGTCCTATGCTTACTTTAGTTGTAGTGGGAATGTTAATTATAATGCTTTCGGCAACACGATTCGTTGGAAAACGATCAGCTAAAAACTTTAGAAGTCAACAATTAAATCTTGCTAATATGAATGGCTATATAGAAGAGATAATGTCAGGTCAAAAAGTAGTTAAAGTTTTTAATTATGAAAAACGTTCAATAAAGGATTTTAAAAAGAATAATGAAGAGTTAAGAAAGGCAAGTACTAATGCATCCACTTTTGGTGTTATGCTTATGCCTATAATGGGAAATCTATCTTATGTACTTTATGCTTTAGTATCCATGTTAGGTTCCTTATTAATTTTAAAACAACAGATGTCTGTTGGTAATCTGGCATCATTTTTACAGTATACAAGAACTATTTCAAGGCCTATAACACAAGTTTCTAACCAGATGAATACTTTATTCGCTGCTTTAGCTGGTGCTGAAAGAATATTTGCTGTGTTGGACGAAGAGATTGAAACAGATGATGGAGATGTTAGAATAGTTGAAAAAAACAATAAACAATACTGGCAGATACCAACTGAAGATGGGAAGGTTGAAGAGCTTTCTGTTAATGGAGATGTTACATTTGAAGATGTTTATTTTGGATATGTAGAGGGACAAAAGGTTCTTAAGGATGTCAATCTTTATGCAAAACCAGGGCAAAAGATTGCATTTGTTGGATCTACTGGTGCAGGAAAGACAACAATTACAAATCTAATTAATAGGTTTTATGAGATAAATAAAGGGTCTATTTTATATGATGGAATAGATATTAGACAAATTAATAAGTTTGACTTAAGGAGCACTATGAGTATTGTTCTTCAAGATGTTCACCTTTTTGAAGGAACTATTGCTGATAACATTAGATATGGTAGGTTGGATGCAACTGATGAAGAGGTTGTTGATGCAGCTAAGCTGGCTAATGCTCATTACTTTATTAAAAATCTTCCTGAAGGTTATCAAACTCATCTTATTACAGATGGGCAAAACCTCTCTCAAGGAGAAAGACAGTTGTTATCTATTGCAAGAGCAGCAGTGGCGAATCCTACTATTTTGATTTTAGATGAAGCTACTTCTTCTGTAGATACAAGGACTGAAAAACTTATTTCTGAAGGTATGGATAAACTTATGCAAGGTAGAACTACCTTTGTTATTGCTCATAGGTTGTCTACTGTTCGTGATTCGAATGCTATTATGGTTCTGGAACAAGGTGAAATTATAGAGCGTGGGGATCATGAGGAGTTGATGGCACAAAAGGGAAGGTATTATGCATTAAGTACAGGGGCAGTGGAACTGGAATAATTGGTGTGGGAATAATAGAATATGGTTTTTTGCAACGTGCTCTCGCTACAGCGTCAAATGGTTGCAAAAAATCCATATTCTATTATTCTTTTTTTTGCTTTGTGGTATTGAAGTGGTTTTCTTGTAAGAATATTGCTGGGATTTTTGTTTTTTTGTCTTGCATGTAATGGGTTTTTGAGTTATATTTACATGTATTAAAGGAGGGGTTTTCTATGGGTTTTGTGGTTGATGTTGAGACGGATTTGTTGGTGATTGGGGCTGGGCCTGGGGGTTATGTTTCGGCTATTTATGCTGCTAAGATGGGGCTTGATGTTACCCTTGTTGAAAGTGGTAAGTTAGGGGGTACTTGTTTGAATGTTGGTTGTATTCCTACTAAGGCTCTGGTTAAGGCTGCAGAGTTTTGTAATAGCTTGAAGAGTGCAGGAGATTTTGGCCTAAGGATTGATGGAAATATCGAAGTTGATATGGAAGCTATTATAGATAGAAAAGATATGATAAAAGACAGGCTTGTTTCAGGTATAGAGTTTTTGATTAAGAAGAATAAAATCAATATTCTTAATGGGCATGCTTCGTTTCTGGAAGACAAGAAGGTTATAGTTAAAGGAGATAAGGATATTGTTGTTTCTTTTAATAATGTAATTATAGCAACTGGTTCAAAGGTATCTAAGATAAATATTCCTGGAATGGATTTGCCTTGTGTAATGAATAGTACAGATGCTTTGGACTGCAAAGAACTTCCTAAAAAGATCACGATTGTTGGTGGTGGGGTAATTGGAATGGAGTTTGCATTTATCTATAGAAATCTTGGAGTGGAAGTTCATGTTATAGAGTATATGGACAGGTTGTTATTAATGGTTGACAAGGACCTTTCTAGGGAGATATTAAAGTCTTGTCGTAAGGCTGGCATTAAGGTTAGTACCAAGGCTAAAGTAACAGCTATTAGCCAATTAGATGATGGACAGGCTCTTGTTAGCTATGAGGATAGAAAGGGCGAACAAAGGGTTACTAGTGACAAAGTATTAGTGGCTACTGGACGGGAACCTAACCTAGATGGCTTAGGAATTGATAAATTAGATATTATCTTAAATTCCAATGGAAGGGGTATTGCCGTAGATGAAAGAATGGCTAGTAATTTACCTCATGTATATGCAATTGGTGATGTAACTAATATATTTCAACTGGCACATGTAGCTTCCTATCAAGGTATGGTGGCTGTTGATAATATTTTGGAAAATGAAAGAAAGGCCGACTACATGGCTGTTCCAAATGTGATTTTCACATCGCCAGAGATAGGAACTGTTGGATTAAATGAAGAAGAATGTAAGGAAATGAATCTAGACTATAGAGTATCAAAAAACACCTATATGAGCAATGGGAAAGCATTGACTATGGGTCAAACTGAAGGTTTTATTAAAGTGATTAAGGATAATAAATCTGGTAAAATAATAGGAGCTAGTATTATTGGTGCAGATGCATCCTCTTTAATAAGTACGATGACAGTTGGAATATCTAACGATATAACAGATGAGGAATTAAGAAAAGTGATTTTTGCTCACCCAACAACTTCTGAAGTGATACAGGAAGCTGTACAAGACTTAGACTTTGGTGCAATACATAAATAATAAAAAATGGAGTCAATGGGGCTCGAACCCATGGCCTTTCGCACGTCAAGCGAATGCTCGTCCCAGCTGAGCTATGACTCCTTATATCTTTTACTTTGTTAAATTAAAAAATGGAGCATAGGGGATTCGAACCCCTGACCCCCACACTGCCAGTGTGGTGCGCTCCCGCTGCGCCAATGCCCCAACAAAGTCAAGTATATCAAATATTTAAAAAAAGTCAATGTTAAAATCATAAATAAAACTGAAATTAAGTAACTTTTGTGATAAAATAAGAAGTGGATATTAATAAATGGGATTGACAGAATAATAAAAATGAAAAAGAGGAAAAAATATGCGGGATAATAATATAGAAGATACATTAAAAAAACAAGTACAAGATATAATGGGTGATGACATGAATGGAAAAAAAAAGATTAGTCAACAAAGTGGTAGAAAAGGTAAAAAGAAGAAGCCCAACAAATTTGTAAAAAGTTTTGGAATAGTACTTTCAATTTTACTAATAGGCGTTTTCTTACTGGTGGGAACGGAGGCAGGGCGAGGTTTAATTTATAGATATGTAAGTGAATTCATATATAAAAACATTCAGCTTGATGATGAAGAAATAGATAATAATGTTGACTATATAATTAAACCAAGGCAAGACGAGTCAGTGCAAAACTTTTTAATATTCGGAATTGAAGAAATAAAGGGGGCAAGAAATACAGATGCCATGATGATTGCTTCTATAAATACTAAGGACAATACAGTAAAATTAACATCCTTACTTAGGGATACATATGTTGAAATCCCAGGATATAAGCATAATAAACTTAATTCTGCCTATTCAAGGGGAGGGGTAGATTTATTAATTGAGACAATTGAGTTAAATCATAAAATTCAAATTGATGGATATGCATCAGTTAACTTTGATTCATTTGAAGCGATAATAGATACACTTGGAGGGGTGACTATTGAACTTGGAGAGGCTGAGGCTTCTTACCTTAATAGGACAAACTATATCTCAAACAAAGCCAATCGTAATGTAAGCCCAGGTGTGAATCGCCTTAATGGTAATCAAGCAATGGGATATGTTCGTGTACGGGGAGTAAAAACTATTGGTGGTGCCAATTATGATTATGGTAGAATACAAAGACAGCAAAGAGTCTTAAGCGCTATATTTGATAGTGCAGTATCTGCTAAAAACATATTGCAATTAGTTCCAAAGTCTAAAGAGATACTTGGTCATGTAACTACTAATTTAAGTCAAGCACAAATTCAAGATTCTATGAAAGAAATTGTGGAGAACAAGATTACAACTATGGAAACTTTACGTATTCCTGTTGATGGGGCCTTTGAAGCTCCTAAAAGATACGATGGTGTAGGATATCCACTAATTCTTGATTGGGAAACTAATAGAATTGAATTATATAAGTTTATATTTGATTATAATGAAGGAGAGGCTGTGCAAGCTATTGCAGCTTTTGAATAAAAGATATATTTATATTATTTTACATTGACACAAGCTGGAATCTTTCATATAATAGTAATGGTTACTAATATTATAAGATAAAAGGAGATGTTATTATGAAATTTAAAAATACTAAAACAGAGAAAAATCTTCAAGAGGCATTGGCAGGGGAGTCTATTGCAAGAAATAAATATACATACTTTGCTTCTGTAGCTAAAAAAGAAGGTTATCAGCAGATAGCAGCTATATTTGAACAGACTGCTAATAATGAAAAGGAACATGCCAAGCTTTGGTTTAAAGCTCTTGGAGAGTTAGGAGATACACCAGCGAATCTTTTAAGTGCAGCAGAGGGTGAAAACTATGAGTGGACTGATATGTATAAACGTATGGCAGAAGATGCTGATGAAGAAGGATTTACTGAATTAGCAGAACAATTTAGAATGGTTGCTGATGTTGAAAAGGCACATGAAGAAAGATATCGTAAATTACTTGACAACGTTAAGGAAAAAAAGGTTTTTGAAAAATCAGAAGAAGTTATGTGGGAGTGTAGAAATTGTGGACATCTTCTAATGGGTAAAAAAGCACTTGATCTTTGTCCAGTATGTGATCATTCTCAAAGCTACTTTGAAGTAAGAAATGAAAACTATTAATATATATAACATATAGAGTTCTTGTCTAACAATTTTGCTAAAAAAGAACTTCTTATCTTTAACTTTAAGGATAAGAAGTTCTTTTTTAGCGTAAAGTTTCTTTCAGTTAATGAAGTAAGGTTTACTGTAAATGAGACATTATAAAAAGTTCATAGACATAATTTTCTTTAAATTATCAAAAAAAGCGTTGACAAACTGGTCTATGTTTCATAAACTGTTAATATTAGGTCGATAAGATATAGACTGGAGAGGCTTATTATGAAAACCCGGAGCCAAACAAAAAGGCTCGTTTTGAACCTTGAAAATTGCAAAATATAGTTGATTGGCAGCTAACGCCACCCTTGACAGCATAGGAAAGCAATGCTCTTCACAGCATTTTAGCATTTCCTTCCTATGCTATCAAGGGCACAGCCGAAATCAAGATTTCGGTGGCTGGTATAT
>CAZPWO010000021.1:0-25160 GCA_964590525.1 uncultured Herbinix sp.
GATAAACTGCTCCACCACCAGTTACACGTCTTACTACTTTTATATCATTTTCTTCAACATAATCAGAGTTTACTTCTTCTATCGTATTTTGATTTTTACCAACTATTATGGCTGGTCCGTTAATCCAAAGAATTACATAATCCTCTTTCTTTGATAATTTTTTAAAACAATACTCTTCAAATGCTAGATTGTACCTTGGATCATTAGAATTATTTACAATATACTTCATTTTCTTCCCCCTCGATCTTACGAAAATACTTATTTTCCTACCATAATATTTAAATCCATTAACTTGTGTTGTAGTTCAATAAGCTTATTTTTAATTATATCATAATCTTTTAAAAGAAAGTCATCTTGCAAAAGAGAATCAGTTTTTTTAATTAATGCATCAAATTGTGCATTTGCTTCTTTTAACTCTATTTCTATATCTTCTTTCATAAGACTTGGCATCATTTCAGATGCTTTGGTTAATTCAATTTGATTTTTCTTTATTTTAAAACTATCACCTAAATTAGGTATAGCAGTATCTATTCTAAATCTTCTTTTTATTTCATTTGATAATTCTGTTGATGATTCAATTTCACCATGAACAATGAAAACCTTTTTAGGCTTAATCTTGAAATTATCCACCCAATCTAATAATACATTTTTATCAGCATGACCTGAGAATCCTTTTATATCATATATTTTAGATTTGACGTCGATTTGTTCACCAAGAATCTTAACCTTCTTTGCACCATCTAGTAATATCCTGCCCAAAGTTCCTTGGGCTTGATAACCCACAAAGACTAAGCTATTCTTTTCATCCCATAAGTTATGTTTTAAATGATGTCTAACCCTTCCTGCTGTAGCCATTCCACTGGCAGATATTATTAATTTAGGAAATAAGAATTTATTTAAAGCCATGGACTCTTCTTGGCTTTGTATATATCTTAAATTTTCAAATTCAAAAGGGTTATCTCCCTTTAAGATTAAATCTCTTGCCTCTTCATTAAAACTAGAAGAATTTCCCTTAAAGACCTTAGTGGCTTCTATAGCCATTGGACTATCTATATATATAGGTATTTTCATATGTTGCTCAATTTCAGTATTATTTTCATAATATTTATTTAATTTATAAATAAGCTCTTGGGTTCTACCAACAGCAAATGATGGTATTATTACAGTTCCACCCCTTAGGGCTGTTTCATTTATTATTTCAATTAGTTGCTTACTACTTCCTTCAAAGGATTCATGTATAGTATCTCCATAGGTTGATTCTATAATTAAATAATCTGCTTCATCAATATATTCTGGATTATTTATAATAGGTCTGCCTGGCATACCTAAATCTCCTGAAAATACAAATTTTATTGTTTCATCATCTTCTTGAATCCATAATTCTATTATTGCTGAGCCTAGTATATGACCTGCATCTTTAAATCGCATTTGAATATCACTATTAATTGTTATTTTTTGATCTAAAAAATATGGTTCAAAGTATTTTAAACTTCTTTCAGCATCTTCCATTGAGTATAGTGGTGATACTGATTTCTGTCCTGATCTTTCTCTTTTCCTATTTTCCCATTCTACATCTGATTCCTGAATTTTAGCACTATCTTTTAGCATTATCTTTGATAATTCATAGGTAGGATTTGTAGATATTATCCTTCCCCTAAATCCCTCCTTTACTAACTTAGGAATTCTTCCACTATGGTCTATATGAGCATGGGTTAGTAGTAGGAAATCAATTTCCTTAGGATCATAAGGGAAATCATCATAGTTTAATCTTTCCATAGACTTACTACCTTGAAACATTCCGCAATCTATTAGTATTTTATATTTATCAGTAGTTATAAGGAAATTTGAACCTGTAACCATTTTTGCAGCTCCATAAAATTGTATATCCATATACTCAACCTCCTATATGATTCTTACTTATATATACTTACTATCTTCCTTAATAAAATCTTCAACTGGTACTTTAGAAATCACTGCATTTCTTACATTATTCATTGTCTTTAAATCTCCAAATAAAATTGCCCCTACTATCTTTCCTTCCTTAGCAAATATCTTATGATGTATATCTTCACCCTTGTCTTCATAAACTCTATCAAAATCATCAATTACTCCTGCAGAGAACAGCTTAATATCCCCTATTTGTAGTGCTGCAAATAGTTTTGGATAATTATATTCTAATTCTCCACCAGTCATATTAGCCCCAGCAACTTTACCTTGTTCATTAGCTGCAGTCCATAGACCTAGTACCATACCATCTTTTTCAATAACATCTCCAGCTGCATAAATATTATCTAAATTTGTTTTTAAATTATTATTAACCTTTATACCCTTATCATGTTCAATTTCACTTTCCCTAACTAAATCTAAGTTTGGTCTAATTCCAGAAGAAACTAAAATTGCATCAGTTTTTATTTCCCTATTTCCATTTAATTTTATTCCATTAGTTTTTCCTTCACCTAAAATTTCCTCTGCTTGAGAGTCTAAATAAATAGTAAAGCCTAATTTAGATAAGCCTTCTTCTAATTTAGCAGATATCTCCTTATCTAATTGCCTAGGTAATAGATATGGAGCAAACTCAATTATACTAACCTTTTTGCCCATTTCCTTTAATGACCATGCCGCTTCTAGCCCTAGTAGTCCACCACCTATTACAGAAACCTCTTCACAGTCCCCTAGATAGTCTTGTATATAGTGCAAGTCTGCCAAGGTTCTCAAAGCGAATACTCCCTCTTTAAACTTACCATTGATTGGTGGTATAAATGGACGGCTTCCCGTTGCAATTAGAAGTTTTTCATATTTAATTTCTTCACCGTCATCTAATCTTATTTTTTGATTTTCCGGATCAATATTCTCTACAATTTTACTTAATATAACCTCAATATTCTTTTCATCATACCATTCTTTTTTACTAACTAGTAATTCATCATCATTAAATTCCTTTGCCAAGTATTCAGTTAGCTTAACCCTATAGTAAGTATATGATGATTCATTTGTAACCATTACTACGCTTCCTACTTCATCTGTCTTCCTGATTTCCCTTGCTGCTGCTAAAGCTGCGATTCCATTACCTATCATTAAATATTTTGCATTTTTCATTGTTTCACTCCTTGTTTATTAATTATCTATATTGTTACCCATTATATATTTGATTACACAAAAAGCAATAACTGGTCAAAATAGTAGCATAATTTTAACCAGTTATTACTTTACCCACCTATTAATCTATGATTAATTTTATCAAATAGATAGAATTTACTTTCCTCTATAAAAATTTTAATTTCATCCCCTGAATTCATATTAACATCATGGGGTATTTTCACAATTAATTTTTCATCATTAATCTGAATATGGATATGAGTTTCTGCCCCCATATGTTCAATAATATCTATTATTCCCACAAGTTCTATGGAATTCTTAGTAGGTTCAATGTAGATATGTTCAGGTCTTATACCTAGAATCATCTCATTATATTTTTTATTAACATCTAGCAAAAGCTTTGAATCTTCAAGTTTTAATTTTTTATTTCCAAACTTCATATAAGTATTTTCATTATCTTTAGATATATTAACATCTATAAAATTCATTTGTGGTGTTCCTATAAAACCTGCAACAAAAACATTTGCTGGGTTATTATAAATTTCCATAGGGCTTGCAACTTGCTGAATCAATCCATCTTTCATCACCACAATCTTTGTTCCCATAGTCATTGCTTCTGTTTGATCGTGAGTCACATATATAAATGTTGTAGCAAGTTCTTTATGTAACTTTATTATTTCCGTTCTCATCTCTACCCTTAGCTTGGCATCTAGATTTGATAAAGGCTCGTCCATTAAGAACACATTAGGATTTCTTACAATAGCCCTTCCCAAAGCTACCCTCTGTTGCTGTCCACCTGATAATGCCTTTGGCTTTCTATTTAATAATTCTTCAATTTTAATTAATTTTGCTACAGATTTAATTTTTAAATCAATTTCTTTCTTTGGTATTTTCCTAAGCTTTAAACCCATTGCCATATTCTCATAAACTGTCCTATGAGGATAAAGAGCATAATTTTGAAATACCATAGCAATATCCCTATCCTTTGGTGCAATATCATTAACCTTTCTTCCATCTATAATCAAATCCCCATCAGTAATCCCTTCAAGTCCTGCTACCATTCTAAGAACCGTGGATTTTCCACAACCAGAAGGACCAACCAATACAATAAATTCCTTGTCTTCAATCTCAAGATTAAAATCCTTTACTGCAAGTACATTTCCTGGATATATCTTTTTTATATTTTCAAATACTACCTTTCCCATTTTCATCCCTTCCTTCTAGTACCTTTTTATTTAACATTCTTATTATAATTATAAAAGTAACTATACTTAAAATAATAAATCCCAAGGTAAGTAATTTCACCTTATCTAAAGTCATATTATAAATATATCCATAACTACTTAAGTTCATTTTTATATTACTATTTAGCATTTTATAAAATTCAAAGTCTAAAATATCATGAGCTGGTAAGTATCTTCCAGGGATATTGAATTGAAATTTTATAATCCATTGTAATAAGAATATTCCACCAAATAATAATAATACTAATTTTATAGCTTCTTCAAGAATTTCACTTATTCTTAGATGTATAATCTCCTTTAAATAATATATCTCAAGATCTTTTTTTATACGATTATTTATAATTTTTATCCTTTTCACTAAAATTATTGTTATTAATATGAATAATAAGAAAGTTGCAAATAGCGTAGCTCCTCTATGCCATTCCATAAGGATTCTATTGGTCTGAGAATAATCCACAACTTCTAAGAACTTCTCATCTAACACTGGAATTTTAAACTTTAAATAATCTATAAACTTATCTTTAAAGAATTCATCTTCAATACCTATAGGCTTTTCTATAGAAATTATTGAAATATTATTATCTAGATTAACTATTTCATACTTATATCTTTCACCTATATATTCTTCCTCTGCTAAGATAAAATGTAGAATTTCATTGTTCATATCAAATGACAACTCTATTCTTTCTGGTTCCAATGAAAAGTCTTTGATTAAATTCTTTTGCAAGAAATACATAGCAGAGAGTATAACTATAAGCCCTACTATTAATGTAATTGTTCTTCTATTACTCATGATCTACACCTCTATTCTCCAGTACCCTTACAACCATTCCATCTGCAAGTGGCTTTGTAAATCTTTCAATAATCTTAACATCTGGAGAAAAACCACCTTGAATCGCTGCTCCAATTCCATTATCCTCAGTTACAGTAACTACCATCCTCACAGCCTCATCCCTTTGGCGACTGGATTTTTCCTTCATAATACCATATATAACACTATCCGACCCTTCTTGATGAATACAGGAAAGGGGTATAATATTTGTATAATACCCTAATGATTTACTTGTAGGTTCATTTGGATTGGATTTTAGATCACCACTTATTATTTGAACCACCTCTACAGTAGGCATCATAATGTGGCTAATCTTTTGAGTTAATAATGTACAGACTCCCATGCTAATCATGAAAATAATAATAAATCTGGAAATAGCTTGTTTATTTGTTCCTTTATCTTCTCTATTCTCCATTCCTTCTACCTTGGCACCACCTGTAATACTTATACCATGAACTAAATCATCATATGAGAACTGATATAAAAGAATTGGCAATATGCTAAACAAAGTTCCACAGGCAAATGCTATATCTCTAAATCTTTTGCTTGCATTTAATGTAACAGATAGTGGCATATCAACAGCATCTTTGATAAATACTAAGGGCTGTTCCACCATAGACCAATAATTTATAAAAATTAGTACAGTAAGTGCAAAAATTATAGATTTGCAAACTGGGGCAACTATTTGTAAAAACAGTCTAAATTCACCAAATCCATCTATCCTACCCGCATCAAGGATTTCTTTATTTACTCCCCTCATATGTTGTGCCATTAATATTGTTCCAAATGTGGAAAATATATTAGGTATTATCACAGCCATAGGCTTATCTATTATATTTAATGCTTTTAAAGTAAGATGTTGAGCTACCATTGTGGCTTGGAAAGGCATAAGCATTAAAACAATATATAGCCAATATAAAACAGCCTTCCCCTTAAAATCAAATCCGCTAAATCCATAAGCACTAAGAAGGGACAAAGGTATATTGATACCAATAATTATAAATGTATATATTGTAGAATTCCAAAATCCTGTAAAGAAATCCTCTGTCTGAAACAAAGCTTTTCCATATTGTAAAAAAGAAAAACTTCCATCCATACCTTTGAAAGAATAAATTATCATAATCATCATAGGGAGGATGCAGATTAAAGAAAAGATATAAATAAATGCATTTTTAGATATTCTTTTAGTCATATAATCCCTCCTAATGATTTAAATGTTTCTCTTGGAATCTTAAAAAAGCTACTATAAGTATTGAAATCCCCATAACAAGTATAAATGCAGCTGTACTCAACCTTTGATAATTCAGCTTATAAAAATTATTGTTCATAAAATGTTGTACTAGATATACTGTATTTGGTGGCATGTCCCCATATAAAGCATAGACCTCACGAAACATTTGAAAGGAATTACTTATACTTAGGACAACAACAAAAAATATGATTGGAGCTATTAGTGGTATTACCATCTTAAGGGCATATTGTAAATTAGAATCAGAGTCCAATAAAAATGCTTCTTTATATTCTTTATCCAAAGATGAAATTGCTCCCGTAAAGATAACCATCATATAACCTGCATTTTTGATTATAAAAATTAATATTAGAACCTTCATAGCATTATCCTCACCAAAGAAACAAATTGGCTGTCTACCAAGGAAACCTAATGCTTTATTCATCATCCCATTATTCCCTAAAATAACTTCCCATCCCATAAGAGCAGAAGCAACAGGTACAATCATGGGAGACAACATTGCCCATCTAGGAAATCTATATAGTTTTTCCGACATCATAAGGCTTAAAAGTAATGCGAGGATGGTTACAATAGGAACTCCTATAAGAGTAAATTTTAGAGTATTCTTTATAGCCAATATAAATGCAGGGTTATTAAAAAGCTCTTTAAAATTATCCAGTCCAACAAATTCAACTACAGATACTCCCTTTGTAAAGGTATAATATAAACTCAAGAAAAATGGTATTATGTAAAATATCAATATTCCCATTAATCCAGGAAGAATAAAATACCATCCGTAAGTTCTCCTATCCTCCAATCTCTTCAACTCCCCTGTATTGTATATCTGCCCCCCTATTTTCAAATAACTCTTTATATTTATAGCTGTTATTCAGCAAATAATCATGATCCCCACTATCCACAACTCTGCCATCTTGAAAAACAAAAATCTTATCGCTGTCTATAATAGATGATATTTTATGGCTAATAAATAGTATAATAGATGTTTTACTGTGTTCCTTTATGATTTTCATAATATCTTTTTCAGATTTACCATCAAGATTTGCTGTACTTTCATCAAAGACATATATTGGTGTATTTCTAAGTAATGCCCGGGCTATACTTAGTTTTTGTTTTTGTCCACTTGATAGTGTAGAGCCACCTTCACCTATAATTGTTTCATACCCTTCTGGTAAGGTTTTTATAAATTCATCTAATCCTACCTTTTTACACATATTCTCTACATCTTCCTCTTTCAAGGATTGGTCTGCTAATCTTATATTATTTATAATAGTGTCATTAAAGAAAAACTCCTCTTTCTGAACATAAGTAATCTGACTTCTTATAAAATCATATGGAAGTTCAAGATAGTTTACTTCATTTATATAAATATGTCCTGATTCTACATCGTATAATCTTGTTAAAAGTTTTACAAATGTACTTTTGCCACATCCATTTGAGCCTACAATACTGTATAGGCCAAACTTATCAATATCGATGGTCATATTTGTTAGGACATTCTCTTTTTCATCCCCATAAGAAAATGTAATATCTACGCATTCCAAGGTAGGATTACTTTGTTCTTTAAATATTGATTCATCCTTAGGCTCAGAATCTTCGCTCATTACTTTAATAATCCTATTAATCGATACCATCACTTCTTGTAGACTAATATTTATACTAGATATTTGTGATATAGACGAGAAAAGTTTATTAATATATGTATTAAAAGATACCATTAAACCAATTGTTAAAATTCCAGCATTTATAAATATAGCAGATAGATAAATGATATATAAAGACGAAATAACACTAATTAAACTGTTAGCTAATTGTATAATATTTCCCATATATATAGATCTTTTTAAAAGATGAAATTCTTTATCAATAAAGCTATTATATTTATTGTTGGTCTTATCTTCTAATTGAAAACTTTTAATACCTACATTATTTGAAAAAACTTCATTTTGGAAACTAAAATATTTGTCACCGAACCTTTTTCTTTTTTCAGCCAATTCTTTAAAATATTTTCTTGAAATATAAGTCACTAAAAAAGTGGTGGGTATATAAAATATTGCAACAGAGGATAGACGAATGGAGATAGTTATTACAAAGTATATAGAAACCATAATATTAACAGCTATATGAAGAATTCCTGTGATCAAATTGATTCCAAATGTAACAATACTATCTGCATCTCCGTTTAGACGGGAAATTAATTCTCCAACTTCATATTTACTGTATGCAGTAGTTTTCATTCTTATTATCTTATCAAATAAATCTGTTTGTGCATTCTTTGACAACCTAAAATTGACTACTTGTCCTATATAGCCCTCCAACATACTCAATAAATTGGTAAATAGGGTTACGAAGAAATAAATAATGATAATCTTACCCAATAAGTCCATGTCTCCTGATGTAATGCTGTCTAATATCTTTCCATACAAATAAGGGCTTATATTTCCCACTAAAGAGCCAATGAATATTAATCCTATAAGCAAAATCAAATATTTCTTTCCTATATAAACATATCTCTTAAAAAAGTATTTTAATTTTTCTCTATCACTTTTATTTATATCCATTTTGATTTCTCCATTCTAATATTTATTTTATATTAATACTAAGCCTATAACAGAATATTCGTTATAGGCTTAGTTACTCTAGATGAATTCATATATTATAATCCCCACTTTATTGATTAGCCATTATCTTCTTTGTCTCAAAATCTAACCACCAATTTTTGCCTTCCCAATTGTACTTCTTCCCCATGATATTCCACCAAGAATTAAATCGATGTACTGTATTTCCATAATCTTTTATTAGCTTATCGTAAAGTTTCTCATTATCTGCATCAACTATTTTGGTGAGGTTCTCAAGTGCTATCTTTTTTTCAAATAAATCCTCAATTTCTTTGAATTCCTCATCATTTAATTTCCAAATTTCTTTTACATTCATCATTATCATCCTCCCCTTCATTAAATGGTCAATAAGTGCTACCTGCAGTCATCCCAACCCCAGTTGCACAATTTACAGCACAGTTTACAGCACATCCAGCCACACATCCAGTCATACATGCGCTCACACATCCATTGGCGCAACTATATGTGCAATTTATAGAGCAGGATATCACACAGCTATCACTACAATTCAAGCTAGCTATAGATGTAGTCGAATTACTTATAATACTTTCTTTAATCTTGCTATTATATGACATAAAATCATCCCCCTCCCAGCTATGTTTGTGAAGTCCTATTGGACATAACACACGAATTAAACACATACTCTTATTCATTCAATCTAATAATCAGATTCTCTTCTGCCTTCTTTAGTGCTTCATCAACTGTAATCTGATCATCCATGAAAGCCTTTATAGGATCAAATAAATCCAATTTCAGTCCACTCATATCGTATAAATGATCAATTTCATGAGAATTTTCTATCATATTTTTATTATATCTATCCATATTATATCTATCTATATTATCTTCTGTAAATCTACGATTCATAAATATAAATTCACTTATCATTTTTTCAACACCCTTTTCATTAATAGGCATTCCAGTTTTTTCTCTAGAAGCAATATATTGAATATCCTCTTCTAATAAAAAACTTAAAAACTTCCATGCTTCTTCCTTTCTTTTAGATCTTTCATTTATTGAATACATTCTCATGCTATATCCAATTCTATTACTATTCTTTTCCCCTCTAAAATCTGGAATTAACCTACTTTTATTCTCCTTGTTATATTCATTAAAATAGTTTACTTTATCTCCGTAATAATAATTATAGTCCCAAGATGAAGCCAGAAGAGAACCATGTAGATTATCCATCAGATCATATTCTGCATTAGCAAGGACAAAGTTTTTACTTTTGCTAGATTCCTTAAACTTTATCAGAAGATCCTTAAACCATTCTTGATTCAAATCAAATGTTTTAGATTCTAAGTTGATAAGATCTTGCATATTAGCATTCAACAAAGATGTTCCGAAAGTTTCCCAGGGACTGCTTCCATTCATATATGTTGTGAAGAGGTGTCTATCAGGAGCTTTGTTCTCTATTATTTTTACAATGTCTAATATTTGTGACCAAGATATTTTATTAAAGTCTAAATTTATTCCCAATTGTTTCTCTAAATCTTCATTTAATTCATATTGGCTAAATACATAATTTATAGGCAAAGTCCGTATGGTATTATTAATCTTAATGCCATTTAAAACACTTTTATTTAAATCTGAATAACTTTTATCCTTCATGATTAGACCTGTTAAATCCATAAAGGCATCCGTTCTTAAAAGGTTTTCATAGTTAAGCCCAGAACCTCCTATTTGAACTATATCTCCTATATCTCCGTTGATAATATCAAGTGTTAATTTAGCCCCATATTCTTCTGAGCTTTTAATAAATATTTCACGGCTATTATAAGTATATTGGTATTCCACATGTTCATTTGGATATTTTAATTCATAACGCTTAATAGCTTCTTCTATAAAATCATATCGATAGGGTGCTGTTAATGTTAGGGTAGTTTCTCTTTTAGGTCTTTCCCCCTCCTGTTTGGTATATAAATAATAGTAATTCTTTACCCCTATAGTTTCAAAATCCTCTTCATTTTTTAATTTCATTCTGAGTGAAAAATAGAGTTCCCCATTTTCCCCAATCATTAAATCTTTTATATCATAATCATCTAAAAAGTAGGTAGAATCTTTCCCAAACTCAAAAACAGATTTTATAAACTTACCACTGTCCGCCTCAAAAACAAGAACTTTTTCATCAAATCCATATATAAATTTTTTATCTTTGGAAAATCTAATAGGGCTTGGTCTATAGCTAGCATTTCTAAAAACTTCATCACCATTTGTTAAATCAGTCATAAAAAAACCACTATCAGGAAACTCTCTAGAACTAAATCGTGTATAGATAAATCTTCCTTTTTCATCCACATCAAAACTACTTACACCCTCATAGGTAATTTTTAATTCACCTGATTTTGTAAATACTTGAAGTATAGGTTGACTAGTTGTCCGAGATAGAATATAGATATAATCATCACTAATTTGCATTTCATTAACCATTATGTATGAATTGTCAAAAATCTCTCCCTCAAAATTTTGTAGTATTATATCATCTATCATATTTCCAGTCTGATCAAAAGATCTTACTTTTACTTTTTCTATTTCCTTATAATATTTTACAGTCCAGAAGATATCATCCTGTATCCACCATGCATTTGCTGTAGTCATATCTTCATTTGGAAATTCATAAAGTTCTTTTTCGTTTTCCAAATCTTCTAAGTAGAATTTTTCTGATCCCATAATTTTAACTATTTTATCGCTATATCTTAAAAATGTTTCAGACATAGCCCAATCCTCTTCACCAAGAAACTTCTCAACATAGTGAAAGTTATTAAAGTCAATATCTTTTCCTATTTCAAAGTCTTTGTTAGCTTCTTCAAAAGTATTTTTGCTATTAAAATTATTTTTATCACTTTTGTCCTTAGTATTATTTTTCACCAATAAGCTACCAATAACAATTATAGATAATAATATTACAGACAATATAATTATTTTATTTTTTTTGTTATTTCCCATTCCAACACCTACTTTTAATTAATTATCCCCTTATTAATGAACTATTTGAGTTCGTATGAAAATCTTAACTGGCTTGCTTTCGCAAGCCGGATAAGACCTTCTACAGGAATCATATCAAATTATTATTTGCATTAATTCCTACTCCATTTACACACCCCTCCGCACAATTGGATGAACATGTATACCCACATTTACTGGAGCACCCACTTTTGCAATCATAATAGCAGTCATCTTGGCAGTCACTGGCACATCTTGCTGTACAACCAACAGCACAGTATTTTTGACAAGAATCACCACAGCTCGAACATCCCATAGGTATAATCGGATTATTCATGATGTTATTCCTAATTTTACTATCATATGACATAAGATCTACCCCTTTCTATTATATTTGTGAAGTCCTATTGGACATACCACACTAATTTAATACTGTTTTTCTTAAGTTCCTTTTAAGCTTTATATCTTCATTCTTAGAGCTTATGTTTATAATAACCAGCAAACTCATTATTGTTTTTAAAAAACTTTGATATTGGATCTAAATAATCATCTTCTTTTATTTCTAATGTACTTTTAACAGGTATTATTGAACAATTCTTAAGTTTATTTTTTAAATCTAGGGAAATTTCTCTTTCAATATGACTTTTCCTACATTGAAATGATGGAGATACGTTGTATTCTCTAGTATTTTCTTTATTGATAGAAATACAGTTTTTGCATTGATAAGCATTACATAGTCTACAAATATTACTATTTTCAATAGTATGTAACCTAGCGCCATATTCTTTTGTAATTCCACTTTCAATGTCTCCTATAAATTCTTCCTTATCTTTTGCAAGTTCAGCAGAACAAGTATATATCTTTCCATCAGTCGATAGTACAAATATATTCTCACCCGCTTGGCAATTATCATGTTTATCTAAGAATAAAATATCCGTTACTAAATTAACTTCCTTTAATATATTTTTCTCTTCCCACTTCTTTATAATTGTGCTACTTATATTTTCCATTTGTTTTTTATATTCTAGTTCATTAAAATTTCGATCCAATTCAGTTATATTTAAATTTATTCTATTGGAGGATGAAAGTAAATGCTCTACTGCATCACCTAGTCCATTAATTTCATCTTTTTTTACATTTAAAATTATATTTTCAGCAGATGGGTTTTCTTCACCCCATACATCTTCAATATTATATACAGGTAAAGCTCGCTTATAACCATTTTTCTTTGCTACATTAAAATATTTTACTGGAACAATGTGTAGTATATCGTAATTATCATATTCTTTACTAAGCTTCATAGGCTGATTATTCAAACTATGAACAAATATAGGATTCATAAAATTTTTATTTGCATAATCTAAACCACTTAGTACAAGCTCTTCATCCATTTTACTACTATCTTTTTCATCATTCTGATGGCAACAATAAGTCACATAGTCATTGGATAACAAGAAATAAAGAGACTTTTTATTTCTTGCATAAGACTCTCTCTCTAAATCATATACATTGTATAGTTTAGAGAAAAAATAATTATTCGCTCTTACTCTAGCCTTATGCATATTACATATGTACTTCACCCTGTAAAAATTGGTTGGTATTGGAGCTTCATCATAGTTAAAACCTTGGCAAAATCCACATCCAGTTGCTATATCGCAATTTAGGCACTCTGAATCACTTTGAAGCCGATTGGTAGACAGAACAAATGGCCTCACCTTCTCCATATCTATTCCATTTTCTATATCTCCAACTGCCCATTCCTCATGATTATTTAAAGAATATCCATAATATCTGATACAAGGATAAATATTTCCTGTTGGTGACAAGGCTATCATTTTTCCTGCACCACAATATGTTAAATCCATATCTTCATCACTATAAGGATTACCTATTGATTCATCAAAAAATGAACAATAATAACCTTTATCATGTAAATTGTTATCAATTACATAGTCTGCCAGTTTTTTAAGTTGTTCTTCTAGTATTAGATCGTCACCATCTTTCCAAACATCTTCAAACACAACATTAGCACTGACCTCTTTAATCCCTCTATTCCACAAAGATAGAATGCTATCATATAATAAAGGTAGATCATCACTGGCAAATGTTACTTTTGTAGTTGGTCTAAATTGACTCATCCACAAGTCAATACTTTCGTTAATTTTATCAAAAGAGCCTGTCCCATCTAGGAAAACTCTTTGCATATCGTGTTTTTCTTTATTTCCATCAATAGATATAGTTATGGATAATTTATTAGAATTTTTCTTAATAAAATTTTGAACTTCATCTGACGAATAATTGACGCCGTTTGTGCAAATACTTATCCTATAATTCCAATACCAATCGTGATTTAATTCAAAGGCTCTTAACTTAAAATAATCTGCTATTTGATCAATAAGTTCAACTTCTATCAATGGTTCTCCACCAATAAACTCTAAGATTACAGCTTCCGTGTATTGCATCTCATCTGTTTCAAGTAATCGGTCAATAAACTTTTTGGCAGTATCTAAGTCCATTTTATTATCCGATTTTTTATGAGTGATATAGCAATATTTACATCTTAAATTACAATCATCTGTAACTACAAATGTTACAGTTTGTGCACTACCAGCATTCCAACTGCCAATAGCTTTCCCAAAGGTATATTTTTGACTATTCATTTTTCTCCCCCTCTTAAGTCAGTAAATATTTTTTTATGCAAGTCTTCTGTTATAATTTAATACTTCATTAAATATTGTTATCTAGCAACATGTCAAAAAACTTGTTGGACATCCAATAGTCATACTAAGTACAAAACTGCCATCTTCATAAATAGAATTTTTAATTTGTTGTTCAGTCATATCCATAAATAAATTTTCATTAATTATTTCATCTGCAACTTTATTTACTCTTTCCAATAACATATTCATGCTTGTCTTCCTCCCTTTCTTATCTTAATCATAGTATATTTTATAACAAGTTTGCTGTCAGCTAACTTTTGTACATATTTTAGTATTTTAGACAAAATAAAACATAGAATCATTTATAAATTCTATGTTTTAAATTTTTTAGAAAAAGCTTGGTTTTATATATCCTAATTCCAATGCCTTGTTTACCATCTCTTGGTAGTTCTTAACGTTTAATTTTTCATAAATTCTATTTAATGTTACAGCTAATGAACTAACTGATATATTACATTCTTTGGCCACTTCTTTTCTTGATAGTCCTGAACTATATAGGATTAATATTTCTTTTTCCCTTTCTGTTAATCCATCTATATGGGCATTCTTCCCATTAAATATAAACTCTCCACTATATATTCTTTTAAGTTTCTTAATTAAATTTTCTGTGCATTCATCTTTACATACAAAACCTTTAGCCCCTATTTTTTGAGCTTCCATTTCATATCCAGGCATATCAAAGCCTGTAAGCATTACTATTTTTAATGTAGCATCTTTTTCTAAAAGTTCTTTTGCTACTGTCAGACCATCCTTGCTTCCTGTGAGTTTTTTAATATTTATATCCATTAAAATAATATCATATTCTTTATTAAATATTCTTTGCTTTACTTTGTTCACATCCTCTAATAGATGAACTTTTTTAATGCTTTCATCTCTTTCCAAAGTGATTTTTAAGCTTTCACAGAACATTCCATGATCATCTATTAATAAAATATTCATAGGTCATCTCCCCCTTAATTGGTATTTTAATCTTTATGCTAACTATAGAATCATCAAGTATATCTTTATTCTCTAAAATATCAGGATCTATTGAGGAATTTATATCCAATGTACCACCAAACCTATCAATTTCTCTTTTTATAATCCTAATCCCCCTACTATCAGTATTACTTATATTTTTCTGGCTCAAATAATCCCCATAATTGGTTACACTTAAAAATATTGTTTTCTTTTCATTCTTTAATTCTATACTAGAAAAATCTCCTTTTGAATGTTTAAAAATATTGGTAACCAGTTCATGGATCATTCTATAGATTACTAAATCATATGGCGAACTTAAAAATAGCCTATTATCACAAATAAAATCTAGTAATATCTTGTCATTACCAAATCTTTTTTTTAAAGATTGTATCAAATTATAATAATTTTCTGCTAAACTTATTTCATAATTTATATGGGGTTTATATAAGCTTATTTGTCCCCTTGTTGTATTTATCATCATATCAGCTATTTCTAATATTTTATCATTTCTAGATATTTTATAATTATCTTGAAGCTCCTTTTTAATATATATAGCATCTTGTAAAATTTCATCATGTAAAAAATCTGCTACTTGTTCTTTAAATATTTCTTCCTTTTTAAAATCTAAGATATTTACTTCTATAATATTTCTTATTAAGCCAGATTTATCACTTATACTGGTGTTTTTATTGTTAGCTAATTTCACATAATAGTCCAACAACTGGCATTGTTTTAATATTACACCAAAGCTTATGAAAGAGAAAACACTCATAACTAAACTTTCTTTCCAATAATAAAAATATCCAATAATAAAAATAAAACCAATTACTGAGTTTCTATTTATTACATGTTTTTTACTTTTTATTGATTTCCAGAATCCCAGGGCTTCTAAAATTAAATAACTTAGATAAATTTCTATTATGTTTAAATATATATAAAAATCATAGTTATGACTTGCACTACTGAACCTATTAATAATAAATACCCAAACTAAAAATATGATATTTATCAAAGAGAATACTAATAACTTAGGAATTAAATGACTTCCATAGTTCTTAACATTTTTATAGTTTAGGATTAAAAAAACAGTGGGATAAGCATTTATGATTGAAAATATAATTTGATAAATTATCAGATATATTATATTTCTTGAAAACCCTAACAATAATCCTATAGTCCATAATAATAGTACTATGTAATTGTAATAAATCCCTTTATTAATATTCTGTGTTAGAATCTTTAGTGTTATATCTAATACGACAAATAATACCATTATTTGAATGTAAATATAAAGATAATTGTCATTACTTCCATTTGACTTTAAATATATGAAATCAATTACTAGAAAAAAACTTAGAAACATGGTAATTATACAATAATAATATATTTTCCTCTTATTTTTATTATTCAATAATAGTACTAAATAAACTATAAAACTATAGATTAAAGCTAAAAATATAAATAGATATTCAACTATACTATATTCATATTTACTCAAAGCCTTAAATGCCAGCAAATGCAACAGCATCTGAATGAAAATATAGACTTTAAGAATAGCTTCCCTTTTAATAGATCTATTTAAAATTTTTATTGATGTCTCTCTCATTTTAAACCTCCAGCAATAATATAGAAGGATATTTCATCGGATCTAAGACCCTAAGCATTTCATATCCTATACCGGATAAGCCTAACATAAGACTAGGACTGTCAAATTCTTGTCCTACACCATTTCTATAGCCATTTCTAAATTTATTTTCTATTATTATTTCATTTGTTCTTTTGATAGCTTTATTATATAGGTTTATATCATCATTTTGCCTATATATTTCTAATAGCAATTCTATATTTCCTAGGTTTCCATGGCATAAGCAATCACTGTCGCAGTAAAGACCATCTTTTTTTACAGCTTCTAAAGCTTTTTGAAGATCATCTGAAGTGTTTATTATATCTTTAATTTTCAATCTTGATAGTCCTATACCAGTTGCTCCATGACACCAGTGTATAGGTGAATCATCTGGGTTTAAAATATCCTGACTTCGTAGGTCTATCCAATTTTTAATATCATCATTATAATAATTATTTTCTATACCTATTAAACTGTTAATTGTTGATATACTTTCTTTATAGTCGGTCAGCTTATATAATTTGCCAAGTGCATAAGTTACACCTGCTAAACCATGGGAAAATCCTGCTATCATCAGTTCATTTTTGTTATCCTTATTCCAATAAGCTATCTCATTTTTTATTTGAATATTTTGTATGATATCTTTTCCTATTTGTATGGATAAGTCTTCTAGTTTTTTATCTTTATTTAGTTCATATAAATTGAGAACTATTACAAGAACACCTGCCAGTCCATCAATTATATCATAGGAATCATTTTCAAAAATCACCTCTTGATATTCACTTATAATATCACAGCTTAGCTGAAGCATATTTTTATCTTTTGTTTGCTTATATAAGAAAGCATATAAATAGACTAAGGAAATAACTCCATTAAATGCTGATATAGGCTTATTATCCATGTCTTCAAAATCTAACCTAATAGTATTTAGTATTTTTTTCAATATGTTTTTATATTTTATATCCTTAGTCTCCAGATATAAGCTTGAGAAAAATATTGCATTACCTGCCAATCCACTATATAAAAAGGCATCTTGCCCCTTAATAGTCCAGGTAGGAAATGTATTTTGTATATCTAGCCAGCTAATAGTTTCTGTTTTTTCATCAATTGTCGCCTTACTAATTAATGTATCTCCTATATCTTTGGCAGCTTCTATTAATGATTTCTTGCTATTGATACTTTCACTTATATTATAATCCATTTTTCCTCTAATTAAGTTCCAAGTCTTTTTCTGATTTGTCATTGATTTTATTATAAAATCAATTTGGATATACATATCCTTCTCATTTAAACTGTGAATCCTTTCTTTCACTTCTGCTAAAGGAGTTTTATCTAGTAGAAAACAGGTATCTCCATTAGAATTATATACAGACCTATCATTAATATGACCATAGAAGTATGGAATGTCCTCATTAAGTAAGTCTGATACTTCTGATTGATAAACATTTTTAAACATATGTATTTGACTATTATTAACAAGAAAATTATATAGCCTGTCCAAACTTGATTTTTCTTTTAAATATTTGGGATTTTTACTCATTTCAAGAATCATCCCATATAGATTTGTATTCCTAAAAAGATATCTAGGATAAATATCGCCAAATAACTTTTGTGAATTTATTAATTTTAAAAGTTCTTCCTTATTATTTTCAAGTAAGATATATCCTTCCTTAAATCCTTCTAAGATATCTTTAATATAGTCTTTGGGATCAATGTAATTACCCCTTAGTCGTCCAATAT
Organism: uncultured Herbinix sp.; assembly: GCA_964590525.1. GTDB lineage: Bacteria > Bacillota > Clostridia > Lachnospirales > Lachnospiraceae > Mobilitalea. The sequence continues at coordinate 19,027 of CAZPWO010000021.1, forward strand.
TACTTTTACTTTTAGTGGTATTATCTACTCTAATTACTCTAATTTCATCTGTAAATTGATTTATAGTTTTAATCTTCCCATTTTTTATTATTTGTCCTCCTTTTCCAGTAATCCCAGAAATATCCACAGTGGAATCATGAAACTTACTGGGTGCAGGAAACAGTTGTGTGCTTAGGATGGATTGTCTTACCTTTTTATTTAATATATCAGTAGCACTTCTTATCTTCAGATTACTATTTTGAAAATTGTCTAATTGAAAAATGGTTTCTAAATCTACTAAATAAGGATATTCCTGATCTACCATAATATTTTCCATATGTAAATCTTCTATTTTTAAAATATAAGATATTGCCGATAATATCCCTATTCTATAATAAAGTCTCTTTAGTTCAGATTCTGATTTGCACGGTTTATTCTCCACATATTCCTGCCAATGATAGTCCTCTTTGTCCAAGACTTTATTAGTATCCAGTTCCAACGAAGGATTTTTAGAGTTGAACCAATTAATAAAAACTCCCCAATAGTTATCTATCTTACCTGTACGAGGTTTGTAAACAATTTTTTTGTTATTGTTTTCAATAATACAAATAGTTTGTGATCCCTTATGAGCATCTGAAACACCATATTTCACATAGCAATTTTCTATAGTATCCATGCTAAATCCAAATTTTCGGAATAATTCTACCATATCTTTTCCAGCACGTTCTTTTAAATCTTTATAATTTATTATATTATTGGCAATAACTCTATCTAACCTTAAACTAAGTAAAGGGTACATTTTATCAACCAGAGTATGAAAATCATCAGTTTTTGAATAATTATCAAAATAGTTATATCTTTCTTTAGGGGTATTTCCTTCTAATAAATTTTCTTTCTTAAAAACATAGAGTAAAGTCAGTATTGTTTTAGAAGATATATCCAGAATTCGATTTGATAAATAGTCATAAAACTCTGCATTAAAACTTTCATTAATTTTATTCTTTTTAAGATATTTATTCAAATAACTTTCTACATATCCCTGAAATTGCATTTTATTACTCATCACTCATCACTCCAATCTTAGATTTATTACCTTCATTGTATCTTATTTCCATATATAATAAAATGCTTATCTTCAAAAAATCTTTCTGTTGTCTTGATTGAATGGATCTGTCGATTATTTTTTTATCAAAAAAAGTGAACTTCCTTTGAAGTTCACTTTTCTTGTATAACTTTATTTTCTAATTTACTCATTATCCTTAGGGACAAACATTCCTCTTTGAATGATAGATATAACATCATCAACTACCTTATCAATGTTATTGTCATCCTCATCAAACATAACATATTTAAGTCCAATAAAGTTTGATATTCCCATAAGCATATAACTTAAAGTCGTTGGATCTATATCTAATACTTCTCCTTGTTTTTGAGCTGCTTTCATACCTAGTGTGTATCTTTCAGCAAAGGAATCATAGTAATCTACAAATAACTGTTTATCAATATATAAAGATTCCCAAATTATATTGTAGGCATGCTTATTCTCTCTTATATAGTAAAGAAATGTTTTAAGTCCAACCCTTTCCATTTCAAGCCTATCATCTATTCCCTCTGTTGCTGTTGCTATTGCTTTTCTAATCTTGTGACTATATCTTAAAAGTAAATACTTGTAAATACTGTATTTATCCTTAAAGTAAATATAAAATGTACCAAGGCCTATTTCTGCATTGTTTGTTATATCTACTATTGAAGTATTGTGATATCCTTTTTCATAGAAAAGCTCTTGGGCTACTTGACAAATCTTCTCTAAAGTTGCTTCTCCACGTTTGGTCTTTGGTGTATTTACTAACAATTCCATATTTCCTTCTTTCTTAAGATATGCAAAGATTAATGAAACTCTAATGTCTTTTGCAATCAGTTTATTTTTAATCCAATAAATCATACAATCTTAATATTAACATATAGTAATAATTTATTCAATCTTATTGATCTTAATTTAAAGAATTGAAAATTCCGTTTGAGTAATATTAATAAATCCAAAGATTAATGCTGCAAATAATAGTGGTTTTTCATACATAGATCCATGGCCAGTGTTAGGTAATAATATGAATTCAGAGTTTTCTATTCCCTCATGTAAGATTCTTTGTTCATTTACAGGAGTTATATAATCATTTTCTGAACCTACCACTAATGTTTTAGTCCTTATTTCACCTAATCTATCTTTTACATCATATCCTTCAGCACTTATGGTTAGTCTTTCCATTGAATCCATAAACTCTTTTTGACTAAAGACACCTTGTGTTAATTGTTCTTTTCTTTTGTTCATCCAAGATTCATTTTTAGTATAAAATTCTGGTGAATATATTACTGGTATAGTTGTCAAATAATAATTTAATGGATCATCCTTACTTAAATTCCACGCCCTTCCAATATCTCTTAACCAAGGACTTGTTCTTGCTGTTGTATTAAATAGGACTAATCGGTCTAGTTTTTCTTCATGTTTTAATGCAAATTGTAGAGCTACTTCTCCACCATAGGAAATTCCAACTATATTTATCTTATCAATATTTAAATGATCCAATAAAGATAGTATAACTTCCACTTGAATATCTTGTGTATATCCATTTTCAATTTTATCAGATTGTCCCTGGTCCAGAAAGTCCAGAAGAATTAGCTTATTATCACTACTTAAGCTATCTTTAAAATATGACCAACTGGCAGTAGACATCATTATACCATTTAATAAAAGTATAGGTTTACCTTGACCATGTACTTCGTAATAAACCTTATTTCCTAAATAATCTAAAAAAGCCATATTAGACCCTCCTACCTTTTATAAATTAATCCTATATCATAAGCTTCCTGTCTTAATTCTTCCCTAAACTTAGGATGTGATATTTGGATTAATCTTTCAACTCTTTCTCTCACATTTGTACCTCTTAAACTTGCCACCCCATATTCTGTAACAACATAATCTACATCATTTCTTGATAGAGATACATATGCCCCTTGTTTTAACATAGGAACTATTTTAGAAATCTCATCCCTTTCACCTGTTTCTTTGTTTTTCACCATAGTTGTTGAATATAGTGCTATAAAACTTTTACCATTTTTAGCTTTTTGAGCACCTATTGCAGTATCTGCTTGGCCACCAGTTCCACTAAATTGAACTGGTCCTATGGATTCAGAACAACATTGTCCAGTTAAATCAACTTCTATACTTGTGTTAATTGAAACCATATTATCATTTCTAGCTATTACATCTGGATTATTTACATAATGTCCATCAAGGATCATTACAGATGGATTATCATCTAAGAAATCATATAAAGCCTTATTTCCTAGAGCAAAAGTACAAACTACTTTACCCTTATGCAAGGTTTTCTTGCTTCCGTTTACAACACCTTTTTTAACTAATTCAACCATTCCAGAAGTCATCATTTCAGTATGAATTCCCAAGTCTTTTTTATCCCCTAAAGCATTAGCAACTGCATTTGGAATCCCACCAATTCCTAATTGAATACAATCCCCATCATTAATATATTCTGCAATATATTCTCCAATTTTTATATCCTTTTCACTTGGTTCTACATCCATAAGCTCTGGAACTGGATAATCTGTTTCTATTAAATAATCCACATCTCTATAGTGTATTTCAACATCACCAAAAGTTCGTGGATAATTTGGATTAACCTCTAATATAACAAGATCTGCTTCTTCCATCATTCTTTTCTCATAAGTGTTTGATAATGAAAGTGATATAAATCCATGTTTATCTGGCATAGTTGCTGTTCCTATATAGATATTTGGTTTTACATGGTCTAATCTTTTTATACCTGCTAGGTGAAGATGGTTGGGTATAAAAGATATATTACCATTTTTATGTGCTCTCCTAAGTGGTGGAGCATAAAACCATCCATCAACATTAAATTTATCCTTATGCTCTTCTTTTAAGAATTCACCATTAGACATGGGTAAGCAGTTAGTTATAGTAACATTTTTTATTTCCTGATCAATTGTATGAATATTATTCATGAAATCTTGAGCTTCTGCTGAGCCTAATCCAGTTACAATATTATAATCAGATTTAACTAGGTCTAAAGCTTCTTTAAGTGTAATTACTTTATCTTTATAACTCATATTTTCCTCCAATTTTGAAAAGAAAGGAGCAGTTATATTCTGCTCCTTCTAGTTATTATTATTTATTAGTTTCCTAAAATCTCACTTATTGATTGAAGTGGCTTAACATCTTCCCAAGCTCCTTCTTTTACTCCGTGGCTGATTTTTGACAAGTTCATTTCTTGAGTTCCTGCTCTTTGACCATTACCAAAGTCAATCTTTCCACCAAATGGATTTTTAATTGGTGATGATTCTAAAGCGTCCATATAAGATTCCCAAGTTAATGTGTCTGCTCCAACTCTATCTAATCCTTCTGTAAAGAAGCTTGCAGCTATCCATCCTGTCATTGCATATACGTTATCTGCATATTCTGGAGTGAATTCCATGAATTTTGCTAAAGCGTCAGCTCTTTCTCCTTCAAAGGATACCCAACCATTACCATAAACATCAAATTTACCATCTATTTCATTTACAACTGCTTCAGCTACTACTGGTGAAACGTTTACATAAGTTGTTATAAGGTCTTTGTCTACACCTTGTGAAGCTAATTCTTTTATTATTGTTGGAATAGTTGCTTGTATTGCAGCACCTACTATAAAGTCAACATCTGCTTCTTTTATTGTTGTAACTGCTGATGAAACGTCTGTTGCACCTGCAGCAACTTGCATTGCTACAACTTCAACGCCTAATTCTTTAGCTTTGTCTTCTACTCCCCAAAGAATATCTTTTCCAGCGTCATCACTTGTATAAATAACACCTATCTTTTCTGCTCCAAAGTCTCCAACTGCACGTGCAACCATGATTTGTCCTTCTGTTTTATAGATTGGTTGTACTGGGAATATTCCTCTTTCATTACCTGTTGCTTTATCATTGTAAAGTTCACCTATACCCGTTGCAAAATATACTGCTGGGATTCCTGCTTCTTTTAAATCTTCAATTGTTGCACCTACTACAGGAGTACCAAAATGTCCAACTATAGCAAATACCTTTTCGTCTTCGATTAAATTAGATAATATAGCTTTTCCTTTTACAGGGTCAAACTCATCATCCTGGTGCTTAAATGTAATCTTACGACCATTTACTCCACCTTCGTCGTTTATCATCTTAAAGTATGCTTCTATTCCAGCGTTAAAAGGTACTCCAACTGGAGCAAATGCACCAGAAATTGCTGCACTATTACCAACTATTACCTCAGTATCAGTAACACCCTGTGCTTGTTCTGTACTACCTCCACCACCAGCGCCACAACCTGCTAAACCTAGTACAAGTACTCCTACCATTAAAATTGAAATTATCTTTTTCATTTTCTTTCCCCCTTTAATATATTTTATAATGCCTTAGCATCATTTAAAAGTTTTAGTTTGATCCTAAATAAGCTTCTATTAACTTGGGATCATTTCTTAAATCTTCTGCCTTACCATGGGTATTAATTTTACCTAGTTCAATTACATAGGCATAATCTGCAATCTTTAAAGTCTGAGCTGCATTTTGCTCCACTATTACTACTGTGGTTCCTTCTTCTTTTATTTCCTTAACAATATTCATAATGTCTCTAACTATTAGTGGCGCTAGTCCTAGTGAAGGCTCATCTAATAATAATATCTTAGGGCTACTCATTAAAGCTCTTGCAATTGCTAACATTTGTTGTTCTCCACCTGATAATGTAGAAGATATTTGTTTTTTTCTTTCCTTTAGAACTGGAAAATAGTTGAATACTCTTTCAAAGTTAGCAGCTATTTGCTTGTGATCCTTAACAGTGAAAGCGCCAATTTGTAAGTTTTCTTCAACAGTTAAATCCATAAACACTTGCCTTCCCTCTGGAGATTGACCAATTCCCATTCTTGCAATTTTATCTGGTTCCATTTTTGTAATATCTTCACCATAGAATTCTATGGATCCTTCTTCAAAATCAATTAATCCAGATATTTTTCTTAAGGTAGTTGTTTTACCAGCTCCGTTGGCTCCTAACAATGCAACTACTTCACCTTCATTTACTTCTATATCTATACCCTTTAAAGCTTCTATAGCACCATATC
>CAZPWO010000022.1:0-25119 GCA_964590525.1 uncultured Herbinix sp.
TAAAATTCTATAGCTACATTAGTATATCATCTTTAAAGACTATATCAAGAGTATTATTTTCACAATCAGTCAGACTCTAAGGCATTAAAAGCAGGGGATATTGTTGGCTTGCTTGAAGAACTTATTAGTCTCATGGTATAATCAGAGTATAAAGTTATTATCTTTTAATGGAATTAAGGAGGGTTTATGAAGTTTATACATATTGCAGACGTTCATCTTGGCGCAAGCCCAGATAGGGATAAAGCTTGGGGAAAAGAAAGACAAAGGGAGATATGGGAAAGCCTGCAGTCTGTTATAGAGGCTTGTAATGAAAGCCAGGTAGACCTTCTTCTAATAGCAGGTGATTTGTTTCATAAACAACCCCTAGTAAGGGAACTAAAAGAGCTTGATTATATCTTTAGTAAGCTAGAGACAGCAGAAGTTGTTCTAATGGCGGGAAACCATGATTACATCTCCCCTAGATCCAACTACTTGGGGTTTGGGTGGGACAGCAAGGTTCATATGTTTATGAAGGACCAGGTGGAAGGGATTCATTTTCCAGAGATTAATACAGTGGTTTATGGCCATAGTTATCTAAGAAGAAATATTGAATCCCCCATATATGATACAGTTAAGCCGGTTTCTAGAAAGGAGATTAATATTCTTTTAGCCCACGGAGGAGATGATAAAAATATTCCAATTAACCGGAAGCTTCTTTTAAGTTCGGGCTTTGACTATATTGCTCTTGGGCATATACATATACCAGAGATTATTAGTGAAAACATGGCATACTCCGGGTCTTTAGAACCTTTACATAAGAATGAACTTGGTAAAAGAGGATATATTATTGGTGAAATAGATTTACACAGAGAGGGTCCTAATAAAATTAGCTTTCAACCAATAGCCCGTAGAGAGTATAAAAGACTTAGTCTTAATGTTAATCCTCAGATGACTAATTTGGAGTTACTTGACAATACCAAAGAACTTATAAAAAGGCATGGTAAAAAAAACATCTATCAATTTACCATAGAAGGTTTTAGGGACCAGCTAATAGAATTTGATGAAGAGGCTATTATTAACCTGGGAAATGTCTTGGAGCTTATAGATGAGTCCTTGCCTGATTATGATTTTAATGACTTATATAGGGAAAATGCAGATAATATAATAGGCTTATATATAAAAAAGATAGGGGAAAAATCAGTAGATAGTAAGTTATCAAACAAAGCCCTTTACTATGGCATAGAAGCTCTTTTACATGCTAAGGATGGCTAGTAAGGAAGTTATAATATGATTATTACAAGATTAGAATTAGAGCATTTTGGTAAATTCAAAAATAAGGAGATAAAACTAGAAGAGGGAATTAACCTAATTTATGGTGAAAATGAAGCAGGTAAATCCACCATTCATACATTTATTAAAGGAATTCTTTTTGGAATTGACCCCTTAAGGGGAAGAGCGTCTAAGAGCAAAAAGGATACCTATAATAGATATCTTCCCTGGGATTATCCGGCTGCTTATGGTGGTAGCATGGATATAGTTATTGATGAAAAAAAATACCGTTTAAAGAGAAGTGTTTTAAGTAATGATAAGAGTTTTGAACTAATAGACATGCATAGGGGGAGGCAAGTAGAACTGGATAATGGTCTAATTGAGGATTTAATTCCGGGTCTTACTGAGTCTGTATATAATAATACAATAAGTTTTGGTCAGTTAAAATCACAGACTGATACACAACTAGCAAGTCAGCTAAACAACCATATTGCTAACCTATCCCTTACAAAAAGCAAAGAGGTAAATGTTGAAAAAGCTTTAGAGGCCTTAGGCAAGGAAAAAAGAAGTCTTACAAAGTTAGTTGAGGATAACACATCCCATATACATAAGCTTCAAGAAGAAATTCAATTAGGGCAAAATCAGCTTAAAGAGCTGGAGGAACTGTCTGAAAAGTGGGAAGAAAGCAATAGCAGATTAAGGGGACTTGAAGATAAGAGAGAAAAAATAACTCAGAGCAATTATATAAAGAAGATGAAAGACCTGCCCTTAATATTAGAAAAATATTCTTCTTATAAAAGCTTACTTAGACAAAGTAGTCAAGTTGAGGAACTTATTAATGGAACATTAGATTCCAGTAGAAAGATTCCTGATTATGAAATAAGATTAAAAGAACTTAATGCTGACAAGCTGCAGGCTTCTAGAAGGCATAATATAAGCATGGGAATATCTACCCTTATATTTGTAGCTGTATTACTAGTAGTTTTTCTATTAACAAAGGCAAGACCAGTATCTTTAGCTTTACTTATTATTTCAGTTTTTATATACCCTATGAATTTTTTGTATAGAAATAAACAAGAAAAAACTATTAGAAATCAACAGGACTATCAAATTGAAGAACTAAAGAAATACATATATTCTTTTAGGAGCAAGCAGGAAAAAAGTGTTGAATTAAAAGAACGGTTAGAAGAAATTGACAACCAAAGAGACCCCCTTCACGATACTATTATGACCTACATTCAAGCCTTTATTACTGAGGATCAATTGACCCAAGAGGCAATCCAAAGGTTAATAGAGGATATTCAAGGAAGGGAAGTTAAGATAGAGGGTGACCTAAGGACCTTAGAAAAACTATATCAAGAAGAAAAGTTTAAATTAGAAGAAATAAACTGGGCAATCAAAGAGTTAGATAATGTAGAAGAGGATTTACTTAAAAATCAAGAAGATTATAAGACAAGTAAATTGAAAGCACATGAGACAAAGAGGGAATTAGAAGCAGTAACCATAGCCATGGAAACAATAAGTGAGCTTTCTATTGAAATACATGATAGCTTTGGTAGGGAGCTAGATGGCGCTGTATCTAAGATTGTACACAAGGTTACAAGGGGGAAATACAAGGATTTAATAGTTGACGAGAACTTAGAGATAAGGATTGATATAGGTAAGGAGTATGTATCAATGGATAAATTAAGTGAAGGAACTATAAAACAGGTATATTTTGCTTTAAGATTAGCAGTTGGGGGGCTACTTATTAATGAGAAAATGCCGATTTTATTAGATGACAGCTTTGCCTTATATGATGATATGAGAATAAAAGCCGCATTGAAAGAGCTTGTAAATCAAGAGCAAGTCATGATATTTACTTGTCATAGTAGAGAGGAAAAAGTTTTAAAGGAATTAGACTTACCGTATAATTTAATAAAACTATAGATAAATTAATAAAGGCCCTTGTCCAAGTAATCTGGATAAGGGCCTTTATTAATTTATTTGATTATTTCCAACCGTATTCTTCAAGGATTTCATTAATTCTTTCAACAGGGTTTAATAATTCACTAATACTTAAATCGTGGTTCATTGTATCAATAATTAGGGCAATATATTTATACATATTAACACTAATATAATAGGGTTTTGTAAGAAGTTCTGGTGTTTGATAGATAAGATTTGTAGTTAAAACTTTATCTATAAGTCCTTCTTCGTAAGCCTTGTCAAACTCTTCAAGTCCATTGGTAAAGAGACCGAAGGTAACGGCTACAAAGATTCTATTTGCATTCTTACGCTTAAGTTCTCTTGCCACATCTAGAACACTCTCACCAGAGGAAATCATATCATCAACAATAAGTACATCTTTTCCCTCTAGGTCTCGTCCTATGTAATCGTGTGCAATAATGGGATTACGGCCACCGATTACTTGTGTGTAGTCTCTTCTCTTATAAAACATACCCATGTCAACTTCCATAACATTTGCATAATAAACAGCTCTATTGGTGCCACCTTCGTCTGGACTAATAACAGCTAGGTTATCGGAGTTTAACTTTATATCAGGAATATTCTTTAGTAATGCCTTTATAAACTGATATGCAGGTGATACTGTTTCCAAGCTGCTTAAGGGAATGGCATTTTGAACCCTAGGATCATGGGTATCAAATGTAATAATACTATCAACTCCCATATTGGTAAGCTCTTGTAAGGCTAAGGCACAGTCTAGGGATTCTCTAGTGGTACGTCTGTCCTGTCTGCTTTCGTAAAGATAGGGCATAATAACTGTAATCCTTCTAGCTTTTCCTCCAACGGCAGCTATAATTCTTTTTAAATCTTGATAATGGTCGTCAGGTGACATGTGATTTTTATGTCCACATACGGTGTAAGTTAAGCTGTAATTAGTTACATCGGCCAGTATATATAGATCCAGCCCCCTAACAGATTCTTTAATTAAGCCTTTGGCTTCTCCTGTTCCAAATCGTGGGCAACAAGCATCTACTAGATATGAATCTTTTTCATAACCATTATAGAAAAGTGTTTCAGCGTGTGTACTTTCTCTGGCATCACGCCAAGATGATAAGTGGGCATCTACTTTTTCGCCTAGATCTTTACAACCTTCTAGAGCAATTATACCTAAAGGTCCTACTGGAATAGTCTCGATAGTCTTTTCTCGTTCTGACATAGCCTTAAATCCCTCCATATGAATGATTTGTTTATATTACATAGTGTTATATCATTATAAATGTTATTAGTCAAGCCGAATAACCATTATCCACCTTAGTTTAACTTCCTAGTACTTTTTGTAGCCTAATGTCTTCACCAATAATCCTGCGAATGGAATAATTACTAATAAACCGTGAGTAAATGCGTTCGCTATAATTAGAATTAAGGTGATTCAAGGGCAAATTGGTAGAAATAATGGTTGATAGTCGTTTTAATAGTCGTTCATTAACAATTAAATACAGCTGAGAAGAAGTAAATGAGTTATTCATTTCAGTACCTAAGTCATCAATAATGAGCAAATCACAGTTAAGAATATAGTCAAACTGATTTGCTGCTGTATATGTCTCAGGACCCTTTTTACCAAACTTGTACTTTTCTAATATATCGAAAAGCCTGAAAGCAGTTAGATAGATAACAGTATAGCCCTTATCAAGAAGTTCTTTAGCAATACAGTTGGTTAAAAAAGTTTTTCCTACTCCGGTATTCCCTAGAAACAATATGTTTTCGTCTAGGTTGCCAAAGTTTTTAACAAAATTTTTACAACCAGCAACAACTTGCTTCATGTTGGTCAAAGGGGATAAACCAATTGATTCATCTATATAATCATCTGAATAAAATGAAAAAGAAAAGGTAGAAAAGTTTTCTTTCTTAATAATCTCTTTAAGGTTAGAATCAGAAGAAATTAGTTGAGCCATAGTTTGTTTAAAACAAGTACATTTTTCATTATCAATATATCCAGTGTCCTTACATTGTTGGCAATGGTAGTCCATGTCCATATAATTAGCAGAGTAGCCATTAGAAATTAAAAGCTCAATTTTCTTAGCCTCTAAATCAATTGTTTTCTTCTTCAAATCATCAAGAGAGTATTTATCATCCATTAGGGCAAGCCTTCCAAACTGAGCAGAAATAGTTATCATTTGGTCTTCCAAGTCTTTTATCTCTGGAATAGCCTGGTATATTTCATTAATGCGGCGATCTTGATGGCGCTTATTATCAAATCGCTTTCTGTCATAATCTCTTTGAATATGATTGTACTGGTCATTTTTAATTGCCATAAAAAATCTCCTTTATAAACCTTTGTTCAAGAGCTTACGTTCTAATTCTGCGTAATCTTTATCAGTGTAGTTTCTCTGTGGAAACTGATTAAATTTATTGGAGTTAGACTTCTTAATTGAAGTAACTTTTCCGGAGTTAGGCTTTTTATAATTTTTCTTAAACTCCTCATCAGTTTTTTCTATATCCTTTTCAGATTTAACCCCTTTCTTAAACCAAGTTTCAAGAACTTTGTCAGCATACTTAAAATCTGGTTTTCCAGTTCTTAAAAGGGTTCGATTACATGCTTCGGTTATAATTTCATCTGAAAAACCAAAATCATTAACCCATCTTGTAATATAATCACGTTCAATCTGACCAGGAGCACGGTTAAGGCCAAAGGCTTTATTAACCGCAATAACATGTTGGCTAAAGGCTGCAGTTTCTGCTCTTGCTTTATCTTCAGAATCAATGTTTTTCTCAGCCCAGGTTAAAGCTACAGCCTCTATGTATGAAGTGTTTTTCTTTCCTTTATCCACACAATATTCGTATAAGTACATAATTAACTCAGGTGAAAAATTTAGATCTTCATAAAGGTATAGAATCAATTGCATATCCACTTGTTTTAGTGGCTTGTTAAGATAAAGTTCTACAATATGCATAATCCATTTGAGCCCTTCGTTGTCAGACATACTAGAAATCTGTTCTTTTGAATAGCTTGGTCTGCTAACAGTTTTTTTGTCTTCTGTGTTTAAAGTATCATCTGTGTTTAAAGTAATTGCAGGTTCATCATCTGCTGGTGCATAATTAATAACATTACTAGTATTATTTGGAGAAGAAAGCTCTGTTAAATTAATAGAGCATATCTTCTTGCTTTCGCTATATGTAAGCCTAACTGCACCTAGCTTTTCCCAATAGTGTAATGCTCGAATAATGTCATTCTCTGTATTATCAAGATGGTCAGCAATAGATGAAATGGTAAGCTCTGGACAATTTCCCTGAAAGCATCTTAGAAGATAAAGATAGACTTTTACATATGATCCATTGGCAGAAGGCATAAATAATTCAATAAAGGTATTTGAGACAAGAGTTACGTCGGAAATACCTTCTGAATTCAAGACTATTTTGTTCATTATTTCATCATCTCCCATATCATAATTCACATTCCATGTTCATGAGTTCTGATTTATTATAGCATATAAAAAAAAATAATGAAATAGGTTTTTAGGACAGGGGTCAATAATTTATCCAATGTGTATAATGTTGATAATGTGGACAAGCAATCGACAAGTGATTGTAAAATCATGTAAAAAGGCATAGAAAGCACGTGTATTTCAGTAAAATTTGTAGTAAAGGTCTATAATTGTAGAAAGAAATATAGGGAAAAACAAATCCACGACATTTCAAAGAGAAAACGTTGATAATGTCGTGGATAATGTTGATAACTATTGACCAAGTAAGCTTTCTCCAACCATTACAATATCTCCAGCTCCCATAGTTATCAACAGGTCACCGTTAATACAATTTTCTAATAAATAATTTTCTATTTCACTAAATGAAGGGAAGTAGTAGACCTCTTTGCCCAAAATCTCCAATTCCTTAACTAAATCCTTTGAGGAAATATCTCCAGGATCCTTTTCTCTGGCAGGGAATATATCCGCAAGTACAATTTTATCTGCTAAAGCCAAGGATGAGGCAAAGTCTTTAAGGTGTCTCTTAGTTCTACTATAAGTATGGGGCTGGAATACGCACCATACAGTATTATAGTTATAAACTTGTGCAGAAGTTAATGTGGCTGTAATTTCTGTTGGATGGTGAGCATAGTCATCAACAATAGAAACACCACCTATTTGACCCTTGTATTCAAAACGTCGTTTTGAATTAGAAAAATTAGCCAGGGCGCCCTTAATGGTTTCTAAAGGTATGTTAGCTTCTAGGGCTAGGCCAATTGCAGGAAGGCAATTAGAAATATTATAAAGTCCAATTGCTTTTAATATAATCTTATCAATATATTTGCCCCTTATATATAAATCAAAGCTTGTAGACTGTAAGTTATCAAAAACTATATTATTGGCAGATATGTCATATATTTCATCTTTAATTTTATATTCAGGATCAATTATTCCATAGGAAATCACTTGGCAAGCTAGCTTTTGACATATCTCTTCATAGTTGTCAATCTCTCCATTTATATATAATTGACCATCCTTAGGAAGTAGCTGGGCAAACTTATGAAATGACCTACGGATATGATCAAGATCTTTGAAAAAGTCCATATGGTCTTCGTCAATATTTAGAATTATCCCCTTGTTAGGATTGAATTTAAGAAAAGAGTTGGTATATTCACAGGCTTCTGTTATAAAATGCTCAGAATTTCCTACCCTCATATTGCCTCCAATAGAATCTAGCATACCTCCTACAGATACAGTTGGATCCGCCTTCCCCTCCATAAAAATCTGGGCCACCATAGATGTTACAGTTGTTTTACCATGGGTTCCAGCCACAGCTATAGAGTTATTGTAATTATTCATTATTTGTCCAATAAGTTCAGCTCGGTTAAGATATGGTATATTTCTTTTTCTGCCTTCCTGATATTCTGGGTTATCCTCTTTGATGGCTGCAGTATAAACCACAAGATCAATATCATCTGTTATATTAGAAGGCTTTTGGCCGTAGTATACTTGAACTCCAATATTAGCCAAATGATTTGTAGTCTTGCTTTGGTGGGCATCAGAACCACTTACTTTGAAGCCGATATTATGTAGGAATTCAGCAAACCCACTCATACTAATACCACCAATGCCAATAAAATGGACACTACAAGGTTTGTCAAAATCTATTTTGTACATTATGCACTTCCTATTCTTATTTATATTTAATTGCTTGAAATGTTAATATCATTATAAACCATCTCCCATAAACTTCAATAGGGGAATACTTCCCGGTTATTCTCCATAATAATATATTCATAAATGTAGAAATGGTTGCAAGTATTATTGAATTATCAAGTTAGATGTAAAATTTAACTATATTTTTATAATAAACATTCACATTATTTCAATAATATGTTATAATACTAGCAAAACATAATAACTGGCTGGAATTACCAGACTAAAGTTTGTTTTTTTAGAGTAACTAACGATGAGTTTGACAGAAGGGGGACCATGCCATGCATATTACAGATGTACGCGTACGCAAGGTAAATAAGGAAGGCAAGATGAAAGCTGTTGTATCAATTACAATCGATAATGAATTTGTTGTTCATGATATCAAAGTAATTGATGGTGATAAGGGTTTATTCATTGCAATGCCTAGCCGTAAGGCTGGGGATGGAGAGTATAGAGATATAGCTCATCCAATCAACTCGGAAACCAGAGAAAAGATTCAGAATATTGTTCTGGAAAAGTACGAAATTGCAGCCTTGGAAGCAGAAGTAGAAGCAGCAGCCACTGTAGAGTTAGAAGAAGTAGTAGTGGAGTAAAATTTACACTCAACCAACAAAGTAGTAAATTGCAAAAGAGCAGCGGAAGCTGCTTTTTTTGTTTCTAGGTTGCCATTTGAAATTACAAGCCTTATAATAATAGCCAGGTTATTAGACCTTTAATTAATAATATAGAGTGAGGAATTAATATGTACATTATTGTAGGTTTAGGAAATCCAACTAGAAAATATCAGGCAACTCGCCATAACATAGGCTGGGATGCAATTACTAGAATCTCAGATGACTATAATATTCCCCTGAGCCTTAAAAAACATAAGGCCTTATGCGGGATGGGTTTTATTGATCATAAGAAGGTAGTTTTAGCACAACCACAAACATATATGAATTTAAGTGGAGAAAGTGTTAGAGACTTGTCTTCTTTTTATAAGGTTCCACCTGAGAATATTATCATAATTTATGATGATGTTAGCCTTGATGTGGGACAACTTAGAATTCGCAAAAATGGCAGTGCTGGTGGCCATAACGGTATTAAGAGTATTATTGAGCATCTGGGAACTCAAGAGTTTCCAAGAATAAGGATAGGAGTCGGAGAGAAACCAGATAATTGGGATTTGGCTGACTATGTACTGTCTAGATTTGGCTCAAATGAGCAAGAAATTATTAGGGAGAGTCTCAAAGATACCTCCAATGCTTGTAAAGAGATACTAAGCAGTGGTATTGAAAGAGCAATGAATCAATATAATATAAAAAGACAATAATAAAAATCAAGAGTTTGAATACTTTGTAGACACAGGAGGACTTTTCTTGAATACCTTTATAGCACCCCTGACGGAATTAAAAGAATTTAATGACATAAAAGATAATATAAGAATGAAAAATCTACCGGTACAAGTTACTGGTTGTATTGACTCGCAAAAATGTCATCTTATCCATGGCTTAAGCGGGGACTCCAAATTTAAGATAATTGTTACTTATAATGAACTAAAGGCTAAAGAAATCTATGAAGATTATCGTTTATATGATAAAGATGTCTTCATATATCCAGCCAAGGATATTATATTTTTTAGTGCAGATATTCGTGGAAATGCAATTGTTCGAAACAGGTTACAGATAATACGCAGGCTTTTGGAGGGCGAAAAAACAACAATTATTACCACAATAGACAGTGGTATGGACAAGGTTTTACCCCTAGAATTTATTAAGAATAGAATTATTACCATTGATTATACATCTATTATAAAAATCCAGGACATAAGGGCCACTTTAATGCATTTGGGCTATGAGAGACAGGCCTTAGTAGAGAGTCCTGGGGACTTTGCCATTCGAGGAGGAATCATCGATATATTTCCATTAACAGAAGAAGCCCCCTATAGAATAGAGCTATGGGGAGATGAGATTGACTCAATGCGTACTTTTGATGTCAATAGTCAAAGATCTATAGAGCAAGTGGATAGTTTGACAATCTACCCGGCAACAGAGATTATTCTTGATGAAGAAAGGCTTAAAACCGGGCTTGATAAGATGGAAGAAGAGATGGGGGACTATAGTAAGGGGTTACGCAGTGAGTTTAAAACCGAGGAAGCTGCTAGAATAAAAAGGATTATTGGGGAATTTAAGGACAATATTAACACTTACCAAGGGTCTGTTCCTTTAGAAAGTTATATAAACTACTTTTATAATGAGACTATGACTTTTTTTGATTATTTTGACAAAGAAGAGACAATCTTTTTTCTTGATGAGCCAAGTAGGCTAGAAGAAAAGGGTGAAGCTGTTGAGACAGAGTTTCGGGAGGGTATGATTGGTCGCCTAGACAAGGGATATATTCTTCCTAGCCAGATAGATGTGATTTATGGATATAAGGAAGTGATTGGTAAGTTAGTAAGAAAGCCATCAGTTATGATAAGTACCATGGAGGCTAAAAACAAGTTCTATACTCCTAAGCAAAAGTATAATTTTACAGTTAAAACAGCAACTTCCTATCATAAGAATTTTGATATTTTGCTTAAGGATTTAAAACAATGGAAGAAAGATAATTACCGAGTTATTCTCCTATCTGCGTCTAAGTCTAGGGCCAAGAGGCTTAATGAGGATTTAAGGGATCTTAAGCTTAATACATTCTTTAGCGGGGACACAGATCGTATCCTGCAGCCTGGGGAGGTTATGGTTTCTTACGGTAACTTGGGCAGGGGCTTTGAATATCCTCTTATTAAATTCATTGTTATTTCTGAAAGTGATATATTTGGAAGTGAAAAAAGGAAGAAGAGAAAGAGAAAACATAAATCGGCCTCACATTCGGGGCAAAGCATTAAAAGTTATACAGATTTAACCCCAGGGGATTACATTGTTCATGAAAATCATGGACTAGGAGAATACAAGGGGATTGAGAATATTGAGATGGATAAGGTTACAAAAGACTATGTTAAAATAGAGTATGAAGATGGAGGAGTTCTTTATATTCCTGCAACAGGTCTTGAGGTAATTCAAAAATATTCTAGTGGTAGTGGAAGAAGGCCTAAGTTAAACAAACTTAACTCTGTTAGGTGGGAGAGAACCAAGTCTAGGGTCAAGGGGCAAGTAAAGGAGATAGCCAAAGATCTGGTAGTACTTTATGCTCAGCGGCAAGAGCAGGAAGGTTATCACTTTGGCCAGGATACAGTATGGCAAACAGAGTTTGAAGATGCATTTCCCTATGAAGAAACTAGTGATCAAATTCAGGCAATAGAGGATACTAAGGAGGATATGTCAAGTAATAAAGTTATGGACCGTTTGATTTGTGGTGATGTTGGCTATGGTAAGACAGAGATAGCGATTAGGGGGGCCTTTAAGGCTGTCCAGGATGGCAAACAAGTTGCTATGCTGGTCCCAACCACCATATTAGCCCAACAGCACTATAATACATTTGTTCAAAGGTTAATGGACTACCCTGTAAGTGTTGGTGTACTTTCCCGTTTTCGCACAAGGGCAGAACAAAAAGAAACATTAGACAAGCTGGCAAAGGGAAGGCTTGATATTCTTGTGGGAACCCACAGGCTCCTGTCATCTGATGTTAAGTTTAAGGATTTAGGTTTGTTAATAGTTGATGAAGAACAACGTTTTGGTGTTACCCATAAAGAAAAGATAAAGCAGATAAAAAAGAATGTGGATGTACTAACTTTAACAGCAACTCCAATACCAAGAACTCTTCATATGAGCTTAGTTGGAATCAGGGATATGAGTATACTTGATGAGCCACCTGTGGATAGGTTGCCTATTCAAACTTATATAATGGAGCACAATGAGGAGATTATAAGAGAGGCTATTAATAGGGAACTTGCTAGGGATGGTCAGGTTTACTATGTATTTAATCGTATAAATGGTATAGATGATATTACTAGTATGGTTTCCAGATTAGTGCCAGAAGCTAATGTGGCATATGCCCATGGTCAAATGAATGAAAGAGAAATGGAAAAGATTATGTTTGACTTTATTGCTGGTGAGATTGATGTACTTGTTTCAACAACCATTATAGAAACGGGCCTAGATATCTCTAATGTTAATACGATTATTATTGATGATGCTGACCGTATGGGTCTTTCACAACTGTATCAGCTTAGGGGGCGGGTTGGTCGTTCCAATAGAACAGCATATGCATTCCTAATGTATAAGCGAGATAAGATGCTTAAAGAAGTAGCAGAAAAAAGGTTACACGCTATTAAGGAGTTCACAGAATTAGGTTCAGGATATAAGGTTGCCATGAGGGATTTAGAAATTCGTGGTGCTGGAAATATCCTAGGGGCAGAGCAAAGTGGCCATATGGAAGCTGTTGGTTATGACTTGTATTGTAAGATGCTAAATGAAGCAATTAAGCAGCTAACAGGCGAAACTACTGAAGAAGATAAGTTTGAAACAGTGGTGGATATGGATATGGATGCATTTATCCCTGCCACTTATATAAGGAATGAAGTGCAAAAGCTTGACGTATATAAAAGGATTGCAGAAATTGAAAGCCAAGAAGAACTTATGGATATGCAAGAAGAGCTTTTAGACCGTTATGGAGACCTACCAGCTGCTGCGGACAACCTTCTTAATATTGCTTTTATTAAATCAACCTCCAATAAACTTTACATTACAGAGCTGGTCCATAAGAATGATGAAGTGAAGTTCTTTATGCATCCTCAAGCAAAGATATCTGTAGATAAGATTCAAGAGCTAGTGGCTAAATATAAGGGAAGTCTTGAATTCGTAAGCCGCGGTAAACCTTACTTTGCTTATGAGCTAACCATAAAGTCAAAAGGGAAAAAACGAAATAATTCAATTTTTGAAAACATAATAAAATTACTAGGTGATTTCCAGGAAGAACTTTTATAATTTCTTGACAAGATAGATTGCCTTACTTACAATAAAGCTATGAATTATCTAAAAGGGGTAACAATGTTGAAAAAGAGAGTAAATATATTAAAGAATACAAATTATATAAAGCTTATAGTTATGACCTTATTAATGGGATTATTCCTAAGTGGCTGCCGGTCAGCTGCTGATCGTAAGGAGTTAACTAATTATATAGGAGATACAATATATGCCTTTGAAAGGGGAACGAAAACTGACTTATCTGAAAAGGATAATGGGGTTTATTTCTTAGAAGATAGGCTTCAATTAATTGCTCCTGCAGGGAAGATAAAGTCTATAAGCTTACTAGGTGAGGAAGATGAGTTTACAGTTTTGGGTCTAGGACTAGGTATGGACAAAGAAGATGCTGATCTAATTTTAGAAGGATATTTCGAATCCAATACTTCAAGGACAGTTTCAAACAAGGGAATTGTATATATATATATTCTTGACAATAGTGAGTTATATGTATCATATGATATAGATAGTGAGAAGGTAATAGAAATCTCATATTATGATTACAAGACCCAGGATGACGATATTTCTAATTGGGACATTAGCACTGATGGTGAACTTATTGCCATTATTGGTGATACAAAAGTCTTTTATAATGAAATTATGGTCTATCTCAAGTCTGCACAAGACAATTACCAAGGGGATTATGGAGAAGGAATCTGGGAAGTTGATGTTTATGGTGATGGTAGAAGCTTCTGGGAAGTAATAAAGAAAGAGGTTATTAATCAGGTAAGCCAGTTGAAGATAATTAAAGATAAGGCTCCTGATCCTGACTACGAGGTTGAGCTTAATGGAGAAGAGCTAGCAGAGGCAAGAGCCCATGCCAAAAAACACTTGCAAGGGATATCAGACAGGGATATAGACAAATATCACATTACCCTTGACCTTTTAGAGGAAGTTTACAGGGATAATATTCTTGCTGACAAGATGTTTGAAACTGTAACTATTAATGTGGATACTATAGTTCCGGATGATGAAGTCCGCCAGATAACTGTATGGGACATTTTTATAAGTGGAAAGGACCATGATGATCTTTCAAAGGCTAAAGGGATATTAGAAGAAGCTAAAGAAAGTGAAAACTTTTATGGACTTGCTCAAATCAATAGTGAGGCAGATCAGATAGAATATGTTTTTGGCAAAGGACAGGGCCCTGAGGAGTATGGACAAGCTTTTGAAGATGCAGCATTTAAGCTTAGTGCTGGACAAGTAAGTGAACTTGTATCTACAGAAGAAGGTTGGCACATAATCTACTGTGTGTCAGATTTTAATGAAGATGCGACAATTCAAATAAAAGAAGAAATTATTGAACAGAGACGTTTAGATATGTTTGCAGACTTGTATGAAGAGTGGTCATCCCAGTATGATGTAATAATTAACAGTCAGGCCTGGGATTCCATATCCTTTGAAGATTAGATATAAGGAATAATATAAAGTAAAAGAATGTGCATAAAGACGCTTTATCTTGTGTCTTAATGCACATTCTTTGTATCCAAATATATTCTTAAGTATAATATAAGTTTTCCGATGGATAGACAGCGTCACAAGTGATATCAATCCCAAGCTTTCTTAGTATTTGCTCATCGTTTTTATTTAAAATTGAAGTGCTATGGGCTTGAACACCTTTTAGTAGGGACAATTTTTCGTAAGCTAATTGTGCTGTTGGGTTGGTTGCAGCACTCATACTTAAGGCAATTAGTATTTCATTTGCATTAAGGCAAGAGATTCTGCTGTTTAAGACGTTGTCCTTTAGGTTTCGTATTGTGTCTAAAATCATAGGAGAAAGTAAGTAGATTTCATCACTGATTCCTGCCAAATATTTAATGCTATTTAATATGGCAGCAGAAGAAGAATCCATTGTGGCAGAACTTTTACCAGTGATTATCTTTCCGTCATTAAGCTGGAGAGCGATTACAGGTACAATTTCATTATCTCCATTGTTCTTATTTAACTTGGAAGCATATTCTCTGGCAGGGATTACACAAGCGCGATCTTCCTGTTTTAATTGAACTTCTTCCATGATTAGTTTCATGCGATTAAGGGATTCTTCGTCTAAAAGACCTTTTTTAAAATCGCAAAGGGTTAAAAAATACCGTCTTATAATCTCTTGTTTACAAGCATTTATTACCACATTGTCATCTGTAATTCCAAAACCTATACGGTTGACTCCCATGTCGGTTGGAGAGTTGTAAATAGAGGGTTTATCTGTAATTTTCTCAATTATTCTTTTAACTACAGGAAACATTTCTAAATCCCTATTATAGCTAACTGCTACTTCCTTATATTTCTCATAATGGAAATTGTCAATGGTGTTAACATCCTTTAGATCAATGGTAGCTGTTTCATAAGCAATGTTTAAAGGGTGTTTAAGTGGCTTATTCCATACGGGAAATGTCTCGAATTTAGAATAGCCAGCAACTTGTCCCCGCTTATGGTCATGATAAAGCTGGCTTAAGCAAGTGGCTAGCTTGCCACTATTGGGCCCTGGAGATGTAACAACTACAATAGGATTAGAAGTTTCTATATAAGGATTAGAACCATATCCTCTTTCGCTTACAATTGTATCCACATCTACTGGGTAACCAGGTATCTCCTTATGTTTGTAAACTTTAATATTACGTCTTTCTAATTTGTTAATAAAAACCCTTGTAGCAGGTTGATTGTGATATCTAGTTATAACAACACTATTAACTTTAAGTTCATAACGTCTAAAATCATCTAGTAATCTCAAGACCTCCATATCATATGTTATGCCAAAATCTCCCCTAACCTTGTTTCGTTCTATGTCACCAGCATAAACACAGATTATTATCTCTACTTGATCCTTTAGTTTCTGGAGTAGTTTAATCTTTGCATCCTCGTCAAAACCAGGTAGTACACGTTTTGCATGTTTATCGGAAGCTAACTTTCCTCCAAACTCTAGGTAAAGTTTATCATAATTATTTACTCGCTCCAGAATATATTTAGACTGCTCCTCAATATATTTTTGGGGATCAAATCCAATCTTCATATGGAAACCTCCTTGTTTGTCTTTATGATATAATGTACACATTATATCATAAGCTAAAATACAAAAAAGTCAAACACCTTCTGATGAATTCCCCTTATTATATTACATATATTTTTCTTCTAAAGATTCAAGCATTTCAAGATATTTATTTCTGTTTTTAATTCTTTCAGAACTATTCTCAAAGTCTTTAGTTTTTTGATTTACTTTCTTTAAGATGTCTTCAGATAATTCCCTCAGGGCAAATGTGTATACAACAGCATCTTCTTTTTCAATATGTCTTGTAAGGTAATTGCAGTAACCAACGGCATTTGCTATTATATCTAACTTGCTTTCTTCTTTACCATTTTTCAGGCTTTCTAAAGCGATTTCTAAGTCTCTTGTAAGTAACCTTCCGTGGTCGTGTTCAACTAGCATACCGTGGTTAATAAGCTTGTTACCTGCAAGTCCAAGGTGGTTGGCCATCTCGTTAAATAAGAAGTTTTCTTCTTTTCCATGATGGTGGTCGTCTGCATAGCCACGAATGAAATCAATCATTTTATTAAAATCCTGGTAATTGACTTCATCTCCTTTTAATAAACCATAACAGGCCTTACGAACAAGAGCTATCATACGAAGGATGTTTTGATGTTCCTCCATCATTAATTTTATACTATCCATTGCATTCCTCCTTCTTTAAGTTAATTAGCAATACTATATAAATCAGAATCAGCTTTAGAAAGTGTGAAGTGGTATTCACTAATTAAGCCTTCTATCCAAGCCTGTCTTAGCTCATAATAAATGTTAATATCTCCACCAATTTCTTCCCAGTATTTCTGGTGGACACAAAGATTCCTCTTCCATGTAACTAGGGAATCACTTTCTTTTAATAAGCTAGTAGCCCTATCACAAGGCATACCATCTAGTAAGTTGTCAGAAATCGCTTTATATAAATCCTTTGCAGTGGGATTAGTTCCCTTAAGCTTTTGTCCAACTTTTGTACCATTAGCCCTTGCGATAGATTTCAACTGAATTAAATTATCTGAATCATTCTCAAGCAATTTTGTTACTAGATATGCATATTTATATTCTACTTGAGATACCCGTTCTTGTAGCCAACCATGAATATTACATTGATCAATAATTTCTTCTAAAGGCTTGTCTTCAAGTGTTCCATAAAGCTTTTCAGCTTCCTCTTGTAACTGAAGCCCGGACTCCTTGTCTAAAATGTAGATATCATCAATTATTGATTGTTGTTGCTGTACCTTGTTATAAAGCCAATGATGTATTGGTCCTAAAAATGCACTCATTATATTGTACCTTCTTTCTTTGTATATAAACATAAACAGCAGGTTTAAGCCTTTGGGGGTGTTTTAGCTTAAACCTGCTGTTATTCTATTTAAAGGGGGGAATAAGCTTTAATTAACTACTTGTCTTTATTAGCCTACAAATAGTTCTATATCTTCTTCTACAGTTCCAATTCCTGAGATTCCAAAGTTTTCAACAAGAACATTTGTTACATTTGGAGAAAGGAAAGCTGGAAGAGTAGGTCCTAGGTGAATGTTTTTAACTCCTAGATATAGTAATGATAATAGTACTATAACCGCTTTTTGCTCATACCATGCAATGTTATATGCAATTGGAAGATCGTTAACATCTTCTAATTCAAATATTTCTTTTAATTTTAGGGCGATTAATACTAGGGAGTATGAATCATTACATTGTCCTGCGTCTAGAACCCTAGGTATACCACCAATGTCACCTAAATCTAATTTGTTATATTTGTATTTTGCACAACCAGCTGTCATAATAACTGTATCTTTAGGTAATGCATTTGCAAAATCAGTATAGTAATTTCTTGATTTTTGACGTCCATCACAACCAGCCATAACAAAGAACTTTTTAATGGCACCGGACTTAACAGCGTCTACAATCTGGTCTGCTAAGGCAAATACTTGATTATGAGCAAATCCACCAATTATTTCTCCAGTTTCGATCTCAGTTGGAGGTTGGCAAGTCTTAGCTAGCTCAATAATTTGTGAAAAGTCCTTATGGCCATTCTCATCTTTGTCAATATGAACGCAGCCAGGGAATCCTGAAGCACCAGTGGTAAACAATTTATCTTTGTAAGAAGCAGCTGGGGCAACAACACAGTTTGTTGTCATTAGTATTGGTCCGTTAAAGCTTGCAAATTCTTCTTTTTGTTTCCACCAAGCGTTACCGTAGTTTCCAATAAAGTTATCATATTTTTTAAAAGCAGGATAGTAGTGTGCAGGAAGCATCTCAGAGTGAGTATAAACATCTACACCTGTACCCTTAGTCTGCTCTAATAATTGTTCTAAATCTTTTAAGTCATGGCCAGATATTAAGATAGCTGGCTTATTGCCTACGCCGATGTCAACTTTTGTGATTTCAGGATTACCGTAGGTTCCAGTATTAGCAGAGTCTAGAAGTGCCATTCCGTCAACTCCAGCCTTACCTGTTTCAAGAGTTAGGGCAACAAGTTCATCAACAGTTAATGAGTCATCTAGAAGCTTTGTTAAAGTGTCTTGCATATATATATTAACATCATCGCTGTCATGGTTTAATTCGTTAGAATGCTTCATATATGCAGCTAAACCTTTAAGTCCGTAAGTAATTAGTTCTCGAAGACTTCTTATATCTTCATCTTCAGTAGCAAGAACACCTACTGCATTAGAAATAGATTTTGCATCAAGTTCCTCCCTAGTAGAAGCAGTCCATTGAGCAGCTTCAGGAAGATTAGATGGGTTATCAACCTTTTCTAATAACTCACCTTTGAATTTTAAAGTTTCAAGAACTCTCTGATAGAAAATTTCGTCATCAAAGTTTGCGTTAGTTATTGTAGTAAATAAGTTAATGGTTATATAATGACTTACTATAGGTGAGATTTCTTCTCCTTGTTTTCTAAGAGCGGTGGTAACAGCGCTTAATCCTTTTGTTACATAAACTAGTAAATCTTGCATTCTTGATAGGTCTGGTGATTTTCCACATACACCAAATCTGGTACACCCAGTAGATCCAGCAGTTTCCTGGCACTGGTAACAAAACATTTTATTATCCATTGTTGTCTTCTCCTTTTTACAAATTAAATAGGAATTTCTTATTGACATTTCCTTGTTAAAGTAAGTATAATACAAGAAGAAAAGAAAAAGTGTAGCTGTGGCTACAAAACTAAAAGAATTTTATAAGATTAATTAATATTATAAAGAAAGGTGATAGGCATGGAAAAACATTATAAGGTCTTAAGTAAATGCGATTTATTTCGTGATATAAAAAAGGATGAATTAGGATGTTTAATCTCTTGTCTTGGAGCTAAGGTTAAGAAGTATAAGTCAGGTCAATATATATTCTTAGCAGGAGATAAACTAAGTTACATAGAAGTTGTGCTTTCAGGACTTGCTGAGATAATTAAGGAGAACTTAGCAGGGAATAAGCATATCGTTGCAATGCTCCAACCCTCGGATTTATTTGCAGAAGGGATAGTTTGTACAGAAAGTAGGATTTCTCCTGTAACGGTTAGGGCAAAGCAGGATATGGATGTTCTCTTAATACCCCATGAAAGGATTATTAAATCCTGTGGGAGAAGCTGTTCATATCATATCGGATTAATACAAAACATGATGGTGGTACTAGGAGAGAATAATTCAAGGTTAAATGAAAAAATAGAGCTCTTAACTTTGAAGGGAATGCGAGAGAAGATAGCTAGTTACCTTGTAAGTGAAGTGAATGAAAGACAGGAAAGTGACTTTGAAATAATGTTAAACAGGACCCAACTAGCAGAATATCTAAACGTTTCGCGAACATCCATGTGCAGAGAACTATCAAGGATGAAAGAAGATGGCTTAATAGACTACTATGGCAAGAAGTTTAAGGTATTAGACAAAAGGGGATTGGTAGAAAGTATAGGAGCTTAAAATGGCTTTTTAATCTAAAACTACTGGAACTTTCTCTATCACTGTCACTTCTTCTGGTGACACCTTACAACGGTAAGCTAGTATTTCTACTCCAGCTAAGGCTGCCTTGTTTAAAACTTCAGAAAAAGCAGGATCCATCTTTGTATTAGGTGTGAAGCCCTGGACATCTTCTATCTGGATTATGAATAGTATAGCAGCTTTATATCCTTGTCTAGTAGCATGGATTAATTCATCTATATGCTTTCTTCCCCTTACTGTTGGTGCATCAGGAAAGTAAGTCCACCCATCTTCTTCAAGGGTAACGCCTTTGACTTCCACAAAGCAGATATCTTCATTAGATAGATTATCAGAAGAATTGTCTGCTTTTTTTCTAAGCTGTAAATCAAATCTACTATTTTCATAAGTTACTTCTCTTTTAATTTCTGAATATCCATTAAGCTCTTCTATTACTCCCCCAGTAATGGCTTCAAAAGCTAGAGCGTTAGGAAGTTGTGAGTCAACGGAAATCCACTGGCCATTTTTCATGACCATTCTTAATTCATACTGGGTTTTACGATGTTTAGCTGGTTCATAAGATAGCATTACTTTAGCATTTGGAGTCAAAAGTTCTTTCATTCGTCCTGTATTGGGAACGTGACATATTACTTCAATACCATCCATATCAATATGTGCAATAAAACGATTAGGCCTTTTAATAAAGTTTCCGAATCGCATGTCGTAGTTTAAAAACATTGGGATTCCTTTCTGTCTGTTTATATGTAATTTTCTTAGGGTCTTCTTAGGCTCCTTATTATCTAATAAATTAAGCTTATATATTAATATATTAGATAATGTCTTAAGTGTAAAGCCTAGATTAGAAAAGCTTTTAATAATATATTATATTTAAATCTTTTAATTTTAAGAATAATTACTTTTCTTCTTACCAACTATAGTCTTGAGGTGAATTATAATGAATGTTTTATGGGAAGAAATTGGTGAGTTTAAAAAAACAGGACAAGAAGAGGGAGAATCCTTATGGATTCAAAAAGATAAGGATAATAATAAAGTAAAATTAAAGGGCAAGCTAGAAGAAAGAATTGAAACAGAAGTTCTAGTAATAGGGGCAGGATTAGCAGGAGTTTTAACTGCATACCATCTGCAAGAAAAGGGAATACCTGTTGTTGTATTGGATATTAATAAGGCTGGAAGAGGTATAACAAAGAACACTACAGCAAAGATAAGTTCCCAACATGGTCTTATATATAATAAACTTCTATTGTATAGTGGGAAAGAAAAGGCTCGACTGTATGCTAAATCAAATGAAAATGCTATTAAAAGATATGGAGAGATCATAAGAGAACTTAATATAGATTGTGATTTTGAAGTACTTCCTAGTTATGTTTATAGTATTAATAAAGAGGCGAAAATTCAAAAAGAGGTAGATGCGGCGAAGAAATTAGGAATTGCTGCTAGTTTTACTAAAGAAACCAGCCTACCTTTTAAGGTGAAGGGGGCAGTTAGGTTTGAGAATCAAGCTCAATTTCACCCTATAAAATTCTTAGATGCTTTGGCAGATAAACTTACTATATATGAAAACACAAGGGTTACAAAGATATATGATAATGGCCTTATAGAGACTGATAAAGGTAGTGTTAAGGCTAGAAAAGTGGTAATTGCAACTCATTATCCATTTATTAATGTGCCAGGTTATTACTTTCTAAAACTTCACCAAGAAAGGGAGTATTTATCTGCTTTAAAATGGCCAGCAAATACAGCTATGCCTCAACTTGATGGGATGTATTTGGATGAGAATAAACATGGTTATACATTTAGAAATCATAAGGACTTTATGATATTTGGTGGGGGTTACCATAGAACAGGTAAGTACCAGCCTTTAGATGCTTATGTAAAGCTGGAGAATGCTGCAAAAAGGTGGTTTCCAGAGTCGGAGGTGGCATATGCTTGGTCCAATCAAGACTGCATGACCCCGGATTCTATTCCTTATATAGGCCAGTATTCAAGCAAAACTCCAAACATCTTTGTAGCCACAGGATTTAATAAGTGGGGAATGACTGGGTCTATGGTTGCAGCTAATATATTAAAAGACTTAATAATGGGAAGGGAAAATCCTTATGAGAAGGTTTATAAGCCAAGAAGACTAATGCTGTCTGGTGGTAAGGTATTTGCCAAGGATACGGCAATAATAACAATAAGTCTACTGGCTGAGCGCCTTAAGATATCCCATGATCGGTTAGAGCAAATCAAGAAGGAAGGGGCAGGGGTTGTAAAGCATAAGGGCCAGAGGGTTGGTGTATACCGAGATAAAGAAGATAAGTATTATTATGTATCTACTAAATGTCCTCACCTAGGTTGTAAATTAGAATGGAATCAAAATGAAAAGACATGGGATTGTCCTTGTCATGGTTCTAGGTTTGATTATAAGGGAAGGGTAATTAACAATCCTGCAAGTAGGGATTTGTTTGATGTTTGTATGAGAAAAAAATAGAATTAGATAAAAAGTATGGAAAATATCAAATAAAGTCAAGAATTATAGTGAAACTTCCTATTTACATTGACTTTATTTTTGAACAATAATATAATTGTTGTATTATAATGAATATTATGCATTTATAGAACAGTTTTTATTGACATTAAATTAAGAAAGAGTCTTAGGAGGGGGAAAGTAATGAATGAAATAAAAAAAGGTAAAAAGGGAATTGATCTTGAGCGACATAGTATTAAAACAAAACTGGTGCTTTTGTTTGGAGGACTAACATTAGTGATTTGTCTTTTAATGGCAGTCATATCATATAATATTGCATCCAGTGGTATAATTAAGAACGTCGATGATATGCTACCAACATTAGCAGAAGAATCATCTATAGCATTGGAGAACCTGATTAATGGTAAATTTGAAACCTTACATATTACAGCCAATAATTTAGATCATACAACGTCAACAGTATTAAAGAGGGAATACCTCTATGACCAACAAGAAAGAGGAGGATATCTACTATTGGGTACAGCAGATGTAGCAGGAAACATGCTTACATCTGGGGGGATATCAATCAATGTAAGAGAATATGATTTTTTCCAGAAGGCTTTAAGTGGGCAAAATGCTGTTTCGGAACCAACTGTTGATATATTTGAGATATCTGTTGTTAGCCCTGAGACTACAGACGAGGAAACAGTAGAAGAAAAGGTAGAAGAAAAAGTAGAGGTTGATGGGGATGCAGAAGACCTAGTAGTAATTTATGCAGTTCCCATGTATGTAGATGGCAAGATAACCCACGTATTAATTGGAGTTAGACCAAGTACAGAGTTTTTCGATTTCTTTGATAAAGTTAAATTTGGAGAGACCGGGGAAGCCTTTATGATAAATGAATCAGGAGATATAATTTCTCATTCTGATAGGGACCTGGTAAATAATAAGGTGAATTATATAAATGAGGCAGAAAAGGATTCTTCTCTAGAAAAGACGGCTAGTATAATTAGAGCGATGTCTACTGGACAAGTAGGTGCAGAAGGATATGTACTAGAAGGTGAAGAAAAGTATGCAGGATATGCTCCTGTTCCTTTGACTGGATGGTCTATTGCAGCAACTGGTGATAAGGCGGATATTTTATCTGGATTATCTCCTCTAAGGACAACTATAGCTATTATAACTATAGTGCTGCTGGTAGTAGGAATTTCTGCAGCCTATGTGATTGCAGAGACATTAACAAAGAGTATAAATGTGGTAGTAGAAGGTTTGGGATATATGGCTAAAGGTGACTTGACTAGGGATATCCCAGAAGAGTATCTAGAGAAAAAAGACGAGATGGGCACACTAGCTGTATCCATTCAAAGCACTCAGGTTTCGTTTAGAGAGATGTTAAATCAGATAAATGGTAGCTCTAACAATATAGATAACCAAGCAGAAAACTTATCAGCAATATCCCAACAACTAACATCTGCATCTGAGAGTGTTTCCATGGCTATTCAGGATGTGGCTAAAGGAGCAGGTTCTCAAGCCCAAGGCCTTAGCGATATGACTGAAACTATGAATGATTTCTCTAAAGAGCTAGAAACAATAGTGCATGCTATACAAGATATAGATGATAATGCTGGTGACATAAGTGTTATGTCAACGGAAAGTAATAGGGAAATACAGACTCTAAAAGAATCTTCTATGAAGATTGGTGAGACGTTTAATGAATTTGTAAATAAGATTAATGGTTTTAATCAAAACATTAAACAGATAGATGAAATTGCAGAAGTGATTAACGATATCGCTGATGAAACAAACTTGTTGGCACTAAATGCAGCAATTGAAGCAGCTCGTTCAGGTGAGGCTGGTAGGGGATTTGCAGTTGTAGCAGAGCAAATTAGGAGACTTGCCGAAGAAACTAAGACGTCTTCTAATAATATTAATGATATTGTTATTGGAATTTCAACTGAATCAGAGGCCATGGTTGAGGATACAGGAAATGTGGACAGGGGCCTTAAGGATCAAGTGGTAATTCTTAATTCAACAATAGATTTATTCAAGATGATAGAAAAAGCAATCGCTGGTATTGCTAATGAGATTGAATCTGTTAATTCTTCAGCATTCCAGTTAGATGGAAGGAAGAATGGAATAGTTGAAGGCATTGGGGAAGTAGCTTCTATCTCGGAGGAAGTATCTTCATCTTCACAAGAGATTGCAGCATCTTCAGAGGAAATGAATGCTTCTATGGAAGAGATTGCAGCATCAGCAGAACTTCTAAAAGAGATGACAGATGAAACTATGAGGTTGGTTGGAAGGTTTAAGCTTTAGACTAGAGGTTAACTAAATATACAATAATACCTGATGGATTATAGTAATATATAATTCATCAGGTTGTTTTTTTGTATCTATTGAATATACTATTTAAAGAGGGTTACTATGTAAAGAG
>CAZPWO010000023.1:0-24807 GCA_964590525.1 uncultured Herbinix sp.
AAACCGACCTACACCCTTAGCAGGGGCGCCTCTTCAGCCTCTTGAGTATTTCTCCTGGTCCGAATTAGTTAATTTCTTATAATAATTTATGTCATATTCTTTTTAGTTTTCTTAGAGACAAGTGCTAGTATAACAAAGCTTTTTTTGATTGTCAATAGAAAAAAGATATGTTTTTTAATAAGTTAAATATTTTATCTAATATAAAAATCTAAATACATTAAATAATGATATAATAAACACTCTTAATTTTCTTCTTCCTTTTAGTTCTTGCCTTACAAGTCCTTCTGCTACGACTTCATTATTCTTATCTACTACATGAACAGACTCTTCTTCATATTCATTCATATATTCTTTTAATTGTTTATTAACTTCTTCGCTATCTACAACTAACATTATCTCCGTACTTAGGTACACACTTCTCATATCAATATTAAAGGAACCAATAATCGCAATGTTGTTATCTATGGTTATACTTTTACCATGATAAGAAGTTCCTCCCTCATATTCATATATCTCTATACCTGTTTCTAGTATTTTATCTTTATTAAGAAAATAATCCGAGGCCCCAAATGGATTTCCATTGTTTGCAACGGAATTTGTCATCACTGAAACTTTTGCACTTCCATTACTAATTGAAGTGAGTGAGTCATACATCATATCATTACATACTATATAAGGAGTATGTATCTTCACTTCTTCTTTTGCTTTCTTCATTAACTTGACTAAAGAATAAAATGCTGTTGGTTCTTTGGAGTATACATGAATGGGATTGTATATTAATGATATTCTATTTGTTTCATATGTTAAATTAGTATAATCAATTTCCTTAGATAGTTGAGGATACTTTGATAAGTTTTCAATATATATGTTTTTTAATTCATCTTTTGCTTTTTTAATTTTTCTCTTATTGGTCATTTCTATTTTGTTTTTATATACCTTACACTCTTTATAGTTCCATATCTCTTCAAAGTATTCTATTAACTTGTAAATTGAACTTTCTGTATTATGGGATTCTGTATTATATACAAATAAATCCCGATCTATATTTTGATAATCATTATCCCCTAAAAATATGTCATAAGTATTTCTTCCACCTAAAATATATAAATCATAGTCTACTATTAGATACTTATCATGCAACCTTCCCATGCTTTTCCATGGTTTTATAGGGTTTATGTAATTATATACTCTAATTTCTACATTGTCCATTGTGGAAAGTGCCATGAAGTATTCATTTTTTCTCAATTGTAAATCAGCAGATATACCATCTATCAGTATTTTAATATCTACTCCCCTTTCTGCCGCATTAAGTAATGATCCCAAAATATCCTTACCACTATTATCTGATTTGAATTCAAATGTTGATAAAATAATTGTTTCTTCTGCAGTTTCTATCATTTGAAGTCTTGAAAGAAGTGCTTCTATATTATCTTCAACTATATATGCTCTATCAATAGATACATCTTCCGAATAAAAACTTTCTGTATTATATTCATTAATATATTCTTCACTTATCTCTGGTTGCCTTCTGTATGATAATATTACTCCTGAAAAAAGATAGAGTATTATCACAAATACAGTGATCAATGTTTTTTTCATTGTTGTTCCCCTCTAACTTCTTTAAAAACTTATGTCTTGTTTTATGTTTAATCTTATTATATATAGAAGTATAATATAAACTCATCTCTTTATTTTTATAAAAATGAAACAAGAAATCATAGATAACTTCTTGTTTCATTTTAATTAATTTTATTCTAATTCTTCCTCTTTTTCTTCTTCAGGACTTTCAACAAACTCCCCATCTGCTACTTCTATATTGTCTTCCTTAACCTTAGCTAATCTAGCAACCATTATATCATTATCAAAGTCAATATTAATAAGCTTAACTCCAGATGTTACCCTTCCCTGTATAGATATATCTTCTACCATTATTCTAATAATAATTCCCTCATTAGTAATAATCATAACTTCTTCTTCTGGATTTACAGCCTTGGCACCAATTACATTTCCTGTTTTCTCTGTTATTCTATAACATTTAACTCCTTTGCCTGCTCGATGCTGAGATTTAAATTCATTTGTTAAGGTACGTTTACCTAGGCCTTTTTCTGATACAATTAAAAGATTTTCTCCTTGTGAATCAAGCTGCATTCCTATTACTTCATCATCTCCAGATAAATTTATTCCTATAACCCCCATAGATGTTCTTCCTGTAGGTCTTACATCTGTTTCTTTAAAACGAATACACATACCTTTCTTTGTTACAAGAATAACTTCCTTCTTTAAATTTGTGGATTTAACTCCTATAAGTTCATCATCTACTCTTAAATCAATAGCATTTATACCACTTCTTCGAATGTTTTTATATTGTGTCATTGATGTTTTCTTAACTATACCTTTTTTAGTAGCCATAAGTAAAAATTTATCTTCCCTGTATTCTTTAAGAGGTATAATAGCTGTTATTTCTTCCCCTACTTGTAAAGGAAGAAGGTTTATTATAGCCATTCCCCTAGCAGTACGCCCTGCTTCGGGTATTTGATATGCTTTCATTCTGTATACTCTTCCTTTGTTAGTAAAGAACAGTAAATTATGATGTGTTGTTGTCATAAACATATCTTCTATAAAATCTTCTTCTATAGTTTGCATTCCCTTGATTCCTCTTCCACCTCGGTGTTGACTCTTAAAATTATCAGTAGTCATCCTTTTTATATAACCTAATTTAGTCATGGCAACCAATGTGTTTTCTACAGGAATCATATCCTCCATGGAAATGTCATATACATCATAACCTATTTTTGTACGTCTTTCGTCTCCATATTTATTAAGAATTACTACAATTTCTTCTCTTATAACTCCTAATAATTTTTTTTCATTTGCAAGTATCTCTTTATAATAAATTATTCTCTCCATTAATTGCCCATGTTCTGCTTCTATTTTTTCTCTTTCTAAACCTGTTAATGCACGAAGTCTCATATCGATTATTGCTTGTGCCTGGTTTTCTGTTAGTGCAAAGTTTTCAATTAAATTTGCTTTTGCTGTATTTCCATCCTTAGAAGCTCTAATAATTTTTATTACTTGGTCAATATTATCAAGGGCAATTAACAAACCCTCTAATATATGAGCCCGCTCCTGGGCCTTGTTTAAATCGTAATTTGTTCTTCTTGTGACAACTTCTTTCTGATGTTTTAAATAATAATCAAGCATTTCATATAAATTAAGAATCTTTGGTTCTTTATTTACTAAAGCAAGCATAATTACACCGAATGTGTCTTGTAATTGTGTGTGTTTATATAATTGATTTAATATAACATTTGCGTTAGCATCTCTTCTTAACTCAATAACTATTCTCATACCAACACGATCTGATTCATCACGAAGTTCTGTTATTCCATCTATTTTTTTGTTTTTTACAAGATCGGCCATTTTTTCAATTAGACGTGCCTTATTAACCATATAAGGCAATTCCGTAATTATAATTCTTGATTTCCCATTAGACATGGTTTCTATATTGGAGATTCCTCTTACTTTTATTTTTCCTCTTCCTGTTCTGTATGCTTCATTAATACCGGCAACTCCCAGTATTTCAGCACCTGTAGGAAAGTCTGGTCCCTTTATTATCTCTAATAATTCATCAATTTCTGTCTCTCTATCTTCTTCAACATAATTATCAATCATCTTTAATACAGCATTAATAACCTCACTAAGATTGTGAGGTGGGATATTTGTTGCCATACCTACAGCGATTCCTGAAGTACCATTAACTAATAAGTTAGGGTATCTTGCTGGTAAAACAAGTGGCTCTGTCTCAGTTTCATCAAAGTTTAATCCGAAATCTACTGTGTTTTTGTTAATATCGGAAATCATTTCAACCGAAATCTTACTTAATCTAGCCTCTGTATAACGCATAGCTGCAGCACTGTCTCCGTCAACGGAACCAAAATTACCATGGCCATCAATCAGTGGATATCTTGTTGAGAAGTCTTGTGCTAATTTCACCAAAGCATCATAAATAGAAATATCTCCATGAGGATGAAACTTACCCATTGTATCACCTATAATACGAGCGGATTTACGGTGGGGTTTGTCTGGTCCATTATTTAATTCAATCATTGCATATAAAATTCTTCTTTGTACTGGCTTTAATCCATCCCTTACATCTGGTAATGCCCGGGACACTATAACTGACATGGCATAATTTATATATGAGTCTTCCATTGTCTTTTTTAAATCTACCTCTTGTACCTTATCGAAGATATGATCATCCATTACTTTTCCTCCGTTTATACTAAATATCTAAATTTTTAACTTTATTAGCATTTTCCTCTATAAACTCTCTTCTTGGTGCTACTTCTTCACCCATTAATGTTGTAAATGTCATATCTATATCAGATATTTTTTCTTCATCCATTGTAACTTGAAGAAGGACTCTTTTTTCAGGATCCATGGTTGTATCCCAAAGTTGGTTTGCATTCATCTCACCAAGACCCTTATATCTTTGGATTTTATAAGATCCATCTCTCCCTATCTCATTAAGATATTCTTCTAACTCATTATCGGTAAAAACATATTTTTCTTTTTTATTTTTTTCTATCCTATATAAAGGTGGTTGAGCCATATATATATATCCTCGTTTTATAAGTTCTGGCATAAACCTATAGAAAAAGGTCAATAATAAAGTACTAATATGTTCCCCATCTACATCTGCATCTGTCATTAAAATAATTTTATGATATCTTAATTTACTTATATCAAAATCATCATAAATACCTGTTCCTAAGGCTGTAATTAATGTCTGTATTACTTGGTTTTCTAAAATTCTATCTAATCTTGCTTTTTCAACATTTAATATTTTTCCTCTTAGGGGTAGAATTGCTTGTGTAGCTCTAGATCTAGCAGTTTTTGCTGACCCCCCCGCAGAATCTCCCTCCACAATATATATTTCACTTTTTGCTGGATCTTTTTCTGAACAATCCGCCAATTTTCCTGGAAGGTTAGATCCTTCTAAAGCTGTTTTTCTTCTTGTTAAGTCTCTTGCCTTTCTAGCTGCATCTCTTGCCCTTTGTGCTAATACTGCTTTTTGACAAATGTTTTTTCCTACAGAAGGGTTTTGTTCTAGATAATATCTTAGTTGTTCACTAACAACCCCCTCTACGGCCCCTCTTGCTTCACTATTTCCTAACTTTTGTTTTGTCTGACCCTCAAATTGTGGATCTTTAAGTTTTATACTTATAATGGCAACAAGACCTTCACGAATATCTTCTCCACTAAGGTTGGTCTCACCTTCTTTTAAATATTTGGCCGTCTTTGCATAGTCGTTAAATGTTTTTGTTGTTGCACTTCTAAAACCAATCATATGGGTACCACCCTCTGGAGTGGTTATATTATTAGCAAAACTATAGCATCCTTCACTATAGCTATTGTTATGTTGCATGGCAACTTCAACATAAACCCCATCCCTTTCTCCTTCACAATAGATTATTTCTGGATATAGGGGACTCTTATTACGATTTAAATATTGAACATATTCCTTTATACCACCGGCATAATGAAATGTTTCTTCTACATGTTCTTCATCTCTTTCATCACGAAGAACAATTTTAAGATTTTTTGTTAAAAATGCCATTTCCCTAAGTCTTTGCTTTAAAACTTCATAATCAAATATAGTTTCTTCAAATATTTCATCATCAGGTAAAAACACAACCTTTGTACCCTTTAAATCAGTATCACCAACCTCTTTTAATTCGTACTTTGGGTTGCCTTTTTCATAGGCTTGGATATATTTTTTTCCTTCAAGGTGTATTTCTACCTCTAGCCTTTTTGATAGTGCATTTACTACAGCAGCACCAACACCATGAAGACCACCAGATACCTTATATCCCTCACCATCAAATTTTCCACCTGCATGTAATAAAGTAAATACTACTTCTACAGAAGAAAGACCTGTTTCTTTGTTTATTCCTACTGGTATGCCTCTCCCATTATCTGTTACAGTAATAGAATTATCTTTATTCATTGTTATTACTATTGTATCGCAGTATCCTCCTAAAGCTTCATCAACTGCATTGTCTACTATCTCATATACTAAATGATGTAAACCTTTACTTGATGTAGAACCAATATACATCCCAGGCCTTTTTCTAACAGCTTCTAATCCCTCTAATACCTGTATTTGATCAGCATTGTAATCATTACTCATTTACTCAAACCTCCATACTAATTATCCAAAAATGGACATTAATTTTCTTTTGTAACACTTCCATTTTTTACATGAAAAATTTTATTGAATAGAAATCTATGATTTACGAATTCTTCTAAGCCTGTGCATGTTACAATGGTTTGAAGATTTCCTATGCTATTTAATAAGAATGTCTGTCTTTTACGATCTAATTCGGATAATACATCATCCAATAAAAGTATTGGATTTTCTTTTGTTATATTTTTAACCAAATCTATCTCAGCTAGTTTACAAGAAAGTGCTGCTGTTCTTTGCTGACCCTGAGAACCATATTTACGAATATCAACATCTGCAATTAAAAAACATAAATCATCCCTTTGGGGACCAATACTTGTACTTTTAAATCTTAAATCCCTCTCTAAGGAATCCTTAAGTTTTTTCTTAAAATTTTCTTCTTTAACATTTGGCTCATATCGAATAACTAACTCTTCTTTTCCTCCAGTAATTTTCCTATGTATATCCCAAACCAAAATGTTTAGTTTTTCTATAAATTTTGTTCTTACTTTAATAATTTTACTTCCGAATTCAATTAATTTATCATCCCATATATAAAGCGTATCCATTAATTCCCTTTTATATTCTATTTGCTTTAATAAATTATTTCTTTGAGCAAGTATTTTATTGTAATTTGATAAATAATGTAAGTACATTTTGTCTATCTGGCATATTTCTAAGTCCATAAACCTACGTCTTTCTGCAGGTCCATTTTTAATTATGCTTAAGTCCTCAGGGGAAAAAAACACAAGGTTTAACATACCGAATAATTCACTTTGTTTTTTTATTGGAATACCGTTAATTGCAACCCCTTTGGATTTATTTTTTTTTAAATGTAAATCTATCCGATGAGGAACATTGTCTTTTTCTAATATTAACCTTATATGGGCTTCTTCTTTTTTAAATCTTATAAGCTCCCTATCTTTACTTCCACGATGGGATTTTGTTGTACCACAAAGATAAATAGACTCTAGTATATTAGTTTTCCCTTGAGCATTATCACCATATAGTATATTGGTACCAGTATGAAATTCCATCTTTAAATCTTTATAATTTCTATAATCTTTTAGTTCTAGGGATTTTACAATCATGTAAACACCAACAATTCTATTCTTATTCTATATCACTTTGTATTATTTTACAAATTTTAATTTTTTCACCTTGGTATTCTACTATATCACCATTATAAAGTTTTTTCCCTCTTTGGTATTCCACTTTACCATTAAGCTTCACATCTCCATCAATAATAACCATCTTTGCATCTACGCCAGAGCCTACTAATCCTGCTGCTTTTATTGCCTGTCCTAATTTTATATATTCACTTTTCAATATAATTTCATGCATTCTACTCACCATTCTTTTTTTATTCGCTTTCTGAATCTACAACATTAATATTAACAGGGAGAATTAAATAAATATATGATTCTTCCTTATCCCTTATAAAACATGGGGATTTTGCGTTAATCATATAAAGATCTATTGACTCATTATCTATTACCTTTAAGGCATCAAGTAAAAATTTAGGATTAAAACCTATAGTAATATCCTTGCCTTCTAGTGTTATATTAATATCTTCTTTCATTGATCCAATTGTTGTATTTGTTCTAAGTTGTAAGTTTTCTCCATTAACCTCTATGATAATTGGTTTTTTATCTGTTTCTCTAATTAAGAGAGAAGCCCTTTCTATACATCGTATTAATTCATTTTTATTAATTGTTATCTTACTTTCATAATCATTAGATAACATTTGATCTATACGGTAATACTCACCCTCGATTAATCTTGTTAATACTAGTGTATCATCAAATTCGAAAAGGGCATGTTTATCTGTAAAATATATCTTTACAAGTGAAGATGCTTCTCCTGAAAGTATCTTACTTATTTCATTTAAGGTTTTTCCTGGAATAATAACCTTTATATCTTCATATTCTTTTTTAAGTGGTATTTTTCTAATTGAAATTCTATGGCCATCTAATGACACAACCCTTAGTACATTATTTTTAACCTCAAAAAGTTCACCAGTCATTATCTTATTGTTTTGATTATCAGAAATTGAAAATACTGTTTGCCTTATAACCTCTTTTAAGGTGAATTGGGATAGCACTAATGCTTTTTCCTTTTCTATCTCTGGAAGAAAAGGAAAATCCTCCCCAGACATCCCAGATATGGAAAATTTTGCATTTTCACAGTTTATATCTGTAACATAGTTATCATCAGATGTAATATCAACTTCATTTTCCGGTAGCTTTCTAACAATTTCTGAAAAAACCTTGGCATTTAAAGCAACCATACCTGCTTCAATAACCGTTCCTTTAACTAACGTTTCTATTCCAAGCTCCATATCATTGGCTATCATTTTTATTTGATTATCAGTAGCCTGAATAATTAAACTTTCTAGTATTGGCATAGTTGTCTTAACAGTAACTGCTTTAAGCACAATGTTAACACTATTTAACAAATCTGATTTATCACATTTAATTTTCATTTGTGTATGATTCTCCCTTCGGCATAAATACATAAATATATAAAACATCTTCGTAGTCGTAGTAGTAAGGGGCGTGTATTTGTTGAAAACCCCATTTGAGCCTTTAGAATTATGGTTTACAGCAAATCATAACCATGTTTATAACCCTGCTTTTTCATGTTTATAAAAGCCTAGTTATCCACTTACATTTAAAGTAATATAAATATTAACATTTTATCCACGATTAATCAACTAGTTATAAACATATTATTATTAATTTAAGGTTCTGGATTAATTTTCTTTATTAAGACATCAATAGTATTTCTTAATGCATGATCTTCTATTAGATCTTTTTCTATTTTATCACATCCATGAATTACGGTGGAGTGATCTCTGCCTCCAAGTGCCTTCCCTATATCAGTAACAGATTCTTCTGTAAGTTTTCTTGTTAGGTGCATAACAATCTGTCTTGGAAAGGAAACATTTCTACTTTTGTTTTTAGAGTATATCTCTGCAGGTGTAAGATTGTAATGTTCTGCTACAATATCTACTATTACTTCAGTTGTTATTACTTTTTTCTCATTTGGAGAAATAATGTCTTGTAAAGCTTCTTCTGCAAGTAAAACATTAAGATCCTTTTTCTTAAGACGGGAAAAGGCAACTATTTTAGTTAATGCACCTTCTAATTCTCGAATATTTGATTTAATATTTGTAGCTATATATTTTAAAACCTCTTCATCTACTTGAAGTCCATCCATTTCTTCTTTTTTTCTAAGTATGGCCATTCTAGTTTCATAATCAGGTTGTTGTATATCAGCAAGTAGACCATGTTCAAATCGAGATTTTAATCTAGCTTCTAAAGTAGTCATCTCTTTAGGAGGTTTATCACTGGATATAATAATTTGTTTTTTTGATTCATAAAGTGTATTAAATGTATGGAAGAATTCTTCTTGTGTTCTTTCCTTTCCTATAATAAATTGAATATCGTCAATTAATAGGATATCTATACTTCTATACTTTTCCCTGAATTCAGTTGTAGTATTTCTTTGAATAGCATCAATTAATTCATTAGTAAATTTTTCACTAGTAACATATAAGACCTTGGAATTAGGGTTTTGGTTTAAAACAAAATGAGCAACAGAGTGCATAAGGTGGGTTTTACCTAAACCAACTCCTCCATATATAAATAAGGGATTATATATTTCACCAGGGGTTTCTGCCACAGCTAAAGCAGCTGCTCTAGCAAACTCATTATTTCCACCAACAACAAAAGTATCAAAGGTATATCTTTGATTTAAAAAGGATGGTGTATTATCTTTTTTTATCTTTACAGAATGATCTGATTGTTTTTTAGAATCGGAAAGTTGACTTGCCAGTACAAAGGTTACATCATAAGTTACATTCATAATTTCTGCTATTGATACTTTTAGCAAAAGTTCATACTTAGATTTGATAACATTGAGACTGGGAGGTCCTATTCGTTCATCATTAATTAATATAGTAATAAGATTATCGTTAACATCATAAATTTTAAGTGGTTGTAGCCAAGTATTATAAGAAACCTCAGTTATACTATATTCAGTTACCAAAAATTTTAAAATTTCATCCCATTTTGATTCAATTAAACTCTTCATTTCAGCCTCCATTGATACTCACATAATATCATCTTATAACAATTCCAAAAATTTATCAATGGCAATTATGCCGATAAGAAATTATTGTTACATGTGGAATTATGTATAAAAAATTAAACATTAACAACAAGGGGAAATGTTAATAAAACAAGCATATAGGCAAATTATAATAAAACAAAAAACAATTTATCAACAAAGTAGAGTTGTTTTATCCACAATAATAATTAGAATTTAATAAGCTTATTTAAAAAAAACATAGGAAAGTTGCACAAAGTTTATAAATCTATATAATGATTGTCATGAGAGAACTTGTAAAATATTTAAATATTCACTTGACTAGAAGGATTTATGCTAATATAATATATCTGATATTCCAAAATTGCAGAAAAGAATAAACGTTCTAGAATTTATTATAAACTCTAGAACTATTCTTAATGAATTC
This sequence comes from uncultured Herbinix sp., assembly GCA_964590525.1. Taxonomy (GTDB): domain Bacteria; phylum Bacillota; class Clostridia; order Lachnospirales; family Lachnospiraceae; genus Mobilitalea. The sequence goes on from CAZPWO010000023.1 coordinate 10,767, forward strand.
GCATATTTTTAATGTTCGGTTAAATAAAGGAGGTGCATATCAATGAAGATGACATACCAACCTAAAAAGAAAGCAAGAAAAAGAGTACATGGCTTTAGGGCAAGAATGCAAACAAAGAATGGTAGAAGAGTAATTACTGCCAGAAGAACAAAAGGAAGAAAGAGACTATCAGTATAATTACATGTTAGGTCGCAATTTTGTGACCTTTTCTTCTATATATTATTAAATTATAATATATAGATAATTAAATTTGAAAAGGTAATGAAGAGTATAATGAATTTTACAGAGAATATAAAAAAGAATGAAGATTTTAGGAATATATACCGTACAGGAAAATCATATGGGAATAAGTATATAGTTATGTATGTAAAAAAAAATTCAAGTGATAAAAATAGACTTGGAATATCAGTAAGTAAAAAAGTAGGCAATAGTGTAATTAGAAATAGAGTTACTCGTTTAGCTAGGGAAAGCTACCGACTATCGGAATATAGTTTATTAAAAGGATATGATATTGTAATTGTAGGCAGAAAGAATGCAAGAAATATTTCTTATGCAGAGATGGAAAGTGCATTTTTACATCTTGTTAAAATTCATAGAATAGGAAACAAGTAGGAACAGTTGAAAAACAGAGAAAATCATTGAGATGAAAATAGAGGTAATATTTTGATTGCAAATTTATTAGTATTTATATTGAAAATATATAGAAAATACATTTCACCTCTTAAAAAAACCTCCAGCTGTATCTATACACCAACCTGCTCTTTATATGCAATACAAGCATTAAAAAAATATGGATCAATACAGGGAACATATTTAGCCACAAAAAGGGTATTAAAATGTCATCCATTTCGTAAAGGAGGATATGATCCAATACCATAAGGTTATCTATAACCCTAAGGAGGAAAAAAAGTGATAATGTTAACATCTTTATTAAAACCAGTTGCAAGTTTATTTGGTATTATAATGAATGGAATTTACAATCTTTTTAGTGTGTTTGGAATACTGAATATTGGATTATCTATTGTTGTTTTTACTTTTATAACCAAAACCTTAATGTTACCTATAAATCTTAAGCAACAAAAGTTTACAAGGATTTCATCTAAGATGAGCCCTGAAATTCAAAAGATTCAGGCAAAATATAAGGGTAAGACAGATGAAAAGTCTTTAGCAAAAATGAGAGAAGAACAGCAGGGGGTTTATAGAAAATATGGTGTAAGTCAGTCAGCAGGTTGTCTGCCAATGCTTATTACCTTACCAATACTTATGTCATTATATGGCGTTATAAATAACGTGCCAGCACATGTTACAAAAGTTGCTGTACCTTATGATGCAGTAGGCTATGCTATTGTACAACATGAAGAAATTGTACCTATAAATACTGTATCAGATGATATTATTAATATGATTTCAGAACAAAACAATGAAGATGAAGAAACCGTTAATAATTATAAGGCTATATTAGATAGATATGAAAGAACTATAGTGAGCGAAGAAAATAATGATGTTGAAAGTATTGTAGATAGTTTGGCAACATATAATAAAACAGACTGGGAAAATCTTATTAGTCTTTTAACTCATAAAAACAATGTAGTATCAAACATGTCAAAAGAGGCAATTGAAGACATTGATTTAGATATAAATAAAAATAATATTATATTATTGGAGTCTTCTTTAAATACTGTTATTGAAAATGAAGAAGAAATTTCTAAAGTAAATGGATTTTTAGGATTTAGTATTAATGATTCACCAGGATGGAAATTTCCAGGAATTATAATTCCTTTACTTGCAATGTCACTGCAATTTATACAAACAAAACAAATAAGTGGAAAAAACAAAAAAGATGGTAATAAAGATGATCCTACAGCAGGAGCAATGTCCTCAATGGGTGTTGTTATGCCAGTGTTTTCAGGATTTATATGTATGACACTACCTATTGGAATTGGTATATATTGGATATCAACTAGTGTCTTTACAATCATTCAGCAATTTATTCTAAATAGTTATTTTGAAAAGGTTGGCCTTGAAACATTGATAGAGAAGAGTGCAGAAAAAGCTGCTAAGAAGAATAAATATGTTACAAATTCTAGTGCAAATACAAATGCAGACGGAGTTTCCTTAAAGGATATTGCTAGACAACAGACAAAATCGATTGAACCTGTAATTAAGAAGGAAGATGTTAACAAGATAGAAAATGAATCTGAAATTAAGGATTCTAATGATGATGTTTCTAATAAGCCCAAAAGTATAAAAGAAATTGCTAATCTTCTTAAGGACAGTAGCTATGATAAGGGGGCAAAAAAATAATGAAATGGAAAGAGTTCACAGCTAAGACAGTAGATGAAGCATTGACTAATGCAATGCTAGAACTTAATACAACAGTGGACAATTTGGACTATGAGGTAATTGTACAACAAAGTAGTGGTTTTTTAGGGTTTTTTAGTAAACCTGCAATTATCCGTGTAAAGGAAAAACTAAATATTGATGTAATGGCTAAGGAATTTATAGAAGATTTACTAAATAATATGGGTGTAGAATCAGAAGTTGTTTCAACTTTCAATAAAGAAAAAGCTATAATTGATATTAATGTAAAAGGTGAAGATATGGGCATTATTATAGGTAAAAGAGGACAAACTCTTGATGCTATTCAATATCTTACTAGCCTAGTTATTAATAAAAGAAGTGATAGCTATATTAAGATAAAGCTTGATACTGAAAATTATAGATTAAGAAGAAAACAAACATTAGAAAACTTAGCAAGAAACATTTCTACTAAAGTTAAGAGAACAAGAAAGTCTGTAACTTTAGAGCCAATGAATCCTTATGAAAGACGGATAATACATTCTGCATTGCAAGGGGATAAGTTTGTGGAAACCCATTCTGAAGGTGAAGATCCTTATAGAAAAATTGTTATAAGTAATAAGAAAACCTATAACAACAGGAATGTTAAGAAAAGTAGTTATAATAAAAATTACAGTAATGATTATCGTAAGGATTATAAAAAGTATAAGGAAAACAAGGAAAAAAGTATATCTGAAAAAGATTCTTAAGGTATTATAATAATTATGAGAAGGTGTCTTAAAAGTATATCTACTTTAAGACACCTTTTTTAAAAGGAGATAGCTATGAAAAAGGAAACTATAGCAGCTATTGCTACTGGACTTAGTAATGCGGGTATAAGCATTATTAGAATAAGTGGTGATGAAGCATTTAATATTATAGATAAGATTTATCAATCAAAGTCTGGCAAAAAGATTCTTTCTAATGAAGGAAGTCATACTATTCACTATGGATTTATAGTAGATGATGGTGAAGTGGTTGATGAAGTTATGGTAGCAATTATGAAGGCACCCTCTACTTATACAAGAGAAGATTCTGTGGAAATTTATTGTCATGGAGGTATTGTTGTTACAAAAAAGGTTATTGACTTAGTTATAAAAAAAGGTGCAAGAATTGCAGAGCCAGGTGAATTTACCAAAAGGGCATTTTTAAATGGTCGTATTGATTTATCTAAGGCAGAAGCTGTATCTGATATAATTAATGCAAAAAATGATCAAGCATTAAAAAACTCTATTAATCAATTAAGAGGTAAGGAATATGAAATTATTAAAGAAATAAGAGAAGAAATTCTAATAGACATGGCATTTATAGAAGCAGCATTAGATGATCCTGAACATTATAGCTTAGAAGGATTTAGAGAAAAGTTAGATTTGCATATAAGGGAAGAGGCTAATAAGATAAAAAAGTTATTAGTTTCAGCTGAAAATGGTAGAATTATTAAAGAAGGAATTAAAACTGTAATTGTAGGAAAGCCCAATGTAGGAAAGTCAAGCCTGCTTAATTATTTACTTGGAGAAGACCGGGCAATTGTAACAGATGTTCCTGGAACAACAAGAGATACATTAGAAGAGATAATAAACCTAGATGGAATTACTTTAAATATCATTGATACAGCAGGAATAAGAGAAACTCAAGATACAGTAGAAAAAATAGGAGTCGAAAAGGCTAAGAGATATATAAAGGAAGCTGATTTAGTAATGTATGTAATAGATTCATCTGCAAATCTTGACGAAAATGATGACTTAATTATTAAAATGATTAAAAACAAAAAGACTATTATTTTATTAAATAAAAGCGATTTAAAACCCTTAATAAAGGAGACAGATGTTAAAAAACAAGAAGAACACAGACTAGTAAGTATTTCAGTTAAAGAAAATTATGGTCTCAATGGAATAGAAGAAAACATTAAAGATATGTTTTTTAAAGGTGAAATAGATTTTAATGAAGATATTTATATTACAAATGAAAGACACAAGGAGGCTTTAAGAGAAGCTTTACAAAGCCTTGAAATTGTAGAAGAAAGTATAAAATCCAATATGCCAGAAGACTTTTTCACCATAGACTTAATGGATGCTTATGAATCATTAGGAAGAATTATTGGAGAAAATCTTGAGGAAGACCTAGTAAATAAGATATTTAGTGAATTTTGCATGGGCAAATAAAGGAGTTGATATATATGTCATATACATATGACGATTATGATGTGGTTATTATTGGTGCTGGTCATGCTGGTTGCGAAGCTGCTTTAGCTTGCGCTAGATTATCATTAAAAACAATTATATTTACTATTAGTATAGAGAGTATTGCATTGATGCCCTGTAATCCCAATATTGGTGGAACATCTAAAGGACATTTAGTTAAGGAAATAGATGCCTTAGGTGGAGAAATGGGTAAAGTTATAGATAAAACTTATATTCAATCCAAGATGCTTAATGTATCTAAGGGGCCAGCTGTACATTCCTTAAGAGCTCAAGCAGATAAGATGGAATATACAAATACAATGAGGCAGATTCTTGAAAATACAGAAAATCTTACAATAAAACAAGGGGAAATTGTTGAAGTTATAACTGAAGATAATAAAGTAACAGGGGTAAAAACATTCTCAGGGGGGGTATATCCATGTAAGGCTCTTATTATTTCTTCGGGAACTTATCTAAATTCCCGTTGTGTATATGGGGATGTTGTAAATTATACTGGACCAAATGGATTACAGTCAGCAAATCATCTAACGAAATCTTTAGAATCTCTTGGAATAGAAATGTTTAGATTTAAAACAGGTACCCCAGCAAGAATAGATAAAAGAAGCTTAGATTTTAGTAAACTAGAAGAACAAGCTGGAGATGAGAATATAGTCCCCTTTTCATTTACAAACAAAGCAGAAGATATTGCAAAAGAACAAGTTCCTTGTTGGTTAACTTATACAAATGAGAAGACCCATGAGATAATTAGAAGAAACATTGAAAGATCACCACTTTATTCTGGAGATATAAAGGGAACAGGAGCCCGTTACTGTCCATCTATTGAAGATAAAGTAGTACGTTTTGCAGATAGGGATAGACATCAGGTATTTATTGAGCCTGAGGGAAATTACACCAATGAGATGTATGTTTCTGGTTTGAGTACTTCTTTACCAGAAGATGTTCAAGAAGCTATGTATAGAACAGTCCCAGGTATGGAAAATGTTCAAATAGTTCGTAATGGATATGCTATTGAATATGATTGTATAAACCCAACACAATTAAGTCCCACTTTAGAAATTATGAAAACAGAAGGACTGTTTTTTGCAGGACAAATTAATGGAAGCTCTGGTTATGAGGAAGCAGCTGCCCAGGGTTTGATTGCTGGTATAAATGCTTCAATGAAGATTCTAGGAAGAAATCCATTAGTTATAAGTAGGTCTGAGGGATATATAGGAGTTTTAATTGATGATTTAGTAACAAAACAATTAACAGAACCTTATAGGATGATGACTTCTAGAGCCGAATACAGACTATTATTGAGGCAAGACAATGCAGATATTAGACTTACAAAAAAAGGATATGAATTTGGATTAATAAGTAAAGAACGCTATGAAGCCTTATTGTTAAAAGAAGAAACAATAATGACAGAAATAGAAAGGCTTAAAAAATCTAATGTTGGTGCCAATAAGGAAGTACAAAGATTTCTAGAGGAGTCTGGAAGTACAAAACTTAATACAGCTGTTACATTAGCAGACCTTGTTAAAAGACCTGAATTAACTTATGAAATGTTAGGACCTATTGACACAATTAGACCTAAGCTTCCGAAGGATGTTATGGAACAGGTCAATATTAACATTAAATATGAAGGATATATAAAGAGACAAGAAAACCAAGTAGAAAAGTTTCGAAAACTTGAAAACAGAAAAATACCAGATGAATTTAACTATGATCAAGTACCAAGCCTTCGGGTAGAGGCAAGACAAAAACTAATTAAATATAAACCTGTTTCCATTGGACAAGCATCAAGAATATCTGGTGTATCTCCAGCGGATGTATCTGTATTAATGATATACTTAACCCAATACAGAGGAAATTAAGAGAGGATAATACTCCTATGTTAGAATTATTTAACAGATGTTTAGATGAGATAGATTTGCATTTGGAAAAGTATCAAATAGAGCAATTTAAAGACTACTACGATTTAATGATTGAAACAAATAAAGTTATGAATCTAACAACTATAACTGACTTAGATGAAGTTATTATAAAACATTTTGTTGACAGTTTAGTTATAAATAAACTCATATCTCTAACAGATGAAAAAATTATTGATGTTGGTACTGGGGCCGGGCTCCCAGGTATTCCAATAAAAATTGCATACCCAGATACAAATGTACTTTTACTTGATTCTCTAAAAAAGAGGCTAAGATTTCTAGATGAAGTGATAATGGAATGCAGTCTTATAGATATAGAAACTGTCCATGGTCGGGCAGAGGATATGGGAAGAAACCCAAAATACCGAGAAAATTTTGATATATGTGTTTCCAGGGCAGTGGCAAACCTTGCAACCCTTTCCGAGTATTGCATTCCTTTTGTTACAAAAGGAGGTTTGTTCATTTCTTACAAAGCAGGTGATATTGAAGAAGAGCTAGAAAGTTCTATTAAGGCAATAAATATTCTTGGTGGAGAGATAGAGGAAGTTAAGAAGTTGTATCTACCAGAATCAGATATAAAAAGAACTTTGATTGTTATAAGAAAAACAAAAAACACTTCAAAAAAGTATCCCAGAAATCCGGGTATGCCATCTAAGGAACCTATAAAGTAAACAAGAAGTTAGTCGTATTTTGTGAATTGTCACATAAAATGATGTTTTATCTTTATATTTTGTAGAATATACTATATTATAAGTATTAGAGATTAACTTTTTATTAGAAGAGATTTCAAATAAGATTAAGGTAAGGATATAATATGAAAAAAAATACGGAATCAATTATGTCATTAGAAAAGATAGTAGGCTTTGTTAATGATTTAATAAAGCAATACAATGAACAAAAGATAAATTTGTCTTTAGATAGAAAAGAATTCTTTTTAAAGCTAGATATTTTAAATGATAGAATTTTAAAAACAGAAGATTATAAAATAAATAATAAGAATGCTTTTTCTCCCTATGGACAAGAGATAAAAGAAGAAAAATATAAAATTAAAGATTTATATAAAGAAGCATATGATATAAAAAAAGAAATCAATTATATTGATTCTGAGATTGATAAGGTAAATGAAGGCATTAGGTATTTATCAGAGATAAGTACAATGATAAAAGCTATTTCCAATAGTAGACTTTCTTATTATGATAAAAAGCACATATTATATAACAACATTGGTTTATATTTGCTTGATATGCAAGAAAAAGATCGTCAAAGGATTTCAATGGATTTGCATGATTCTACAGTACAAACTTTAACAGGAATGTTGCATAGAATTGAACTTAGTTCAAGATTAATTGATATTGATACAGTTCGGGCAAAGCTGGAGTTGTCTACATTGTCAAATACATTAAAGACTGTAATTAATGAAATGAGAGAAATAATATTTGATTTAAGTCCTATGCCACTAGACAAGATATCTTTAGTGGAGACAGTAAAGAGCTTGGCACACAATTTAGGTGAAAGTTATTCAATTAAAATAAATATATATAAAGAAAATGAAGAACCTGATGATTTACTTTCAGTTATAAGAGTAACATTGTTCAGAGTTATTCAAGAAGCCTTTTTAAATGTAGTGAAACATTCCAAAGCAGATGAAATCAATCTTAAAATATCCTTTAAAGATGACATGATTTCCATAGTTATAACAGATAACGGAATAGGATTTGATGTTGACTATCAGCAAAATAAAATTCAAAGCAAGTCTTCTGGATTTGGAATAGTTATTATGAAGAAAAGAGTATGTTTATTATCTGGGAAATTTAAAGTTGAATCCCGCATAAATGAAGGAACAAAGATAATTATATCAGTGCCACTTGTTGAAAATAAGGGGGAATACAATGAGCATACCAATTAATGTTATAATTGCAGATGATCATCAAATGGTAAGGGAAGGTATTGTACAGATACTTGAATTAGATGGAGATATAATTGTTAATGGCCAAGCAGGAGATGGAGAAGAATGTTTAGAGATAATTAATAGAAAGCAAACTGACGTTTTACTATTAGATATAAACATGCCTAAAAAAGATGGTTTACAGGTATTAAGATATATTAGAAAAGAAAAAATGAATACAAAGGTCTTAATGCTTACCATACATAGTGAAATAGAATATCTTATTAAGGCGGTGGAAATTGGGGTTGAGGGATATGTTTTAAAAGATTCAGATTCCACAGTTCTAAAAAAAGCTATTTACGATATATATTATGGTGAAAAATATATTCAACCAGAACTGACTCCCTTGCTGAATAGAAAGATGGCTGAAAAAGAAGAGATTAATAATAAATTAAAAGATCCTTTAACACATAGAGAATTACAGGTAATTAAACTTCTTACTGAAGGGATGTATAACAAAGAAATAGCATGTATTTTAGAAATAAGCGAGCGGACAGTTAAAAATCATGTTTCAAAAATATTTAAAAAAATAGATGTTACAGATCGTACCCAAGCTGCAGTCTATGCTTTACGCCATAACATTGTTGAATTATAGAATGTTTCATGTGAATGTTTCACGTGAAACATTCTTTTGTCTTAAAGTCTGTTTTCGGCTAGCTATCTACAATCTTTAATGATATACTTCTTATTAGATAAAAATCAATAGTTGATAAAAAAAGAGGAGGTAGCTTATGGCTAGAATTATTGCTATAGCAAATCAAAAGGGTGGTGTGGGCAAGACTACTACAGCAATTAACTTATCTGCCTGTTTGGCTGAAAAAAACAAAAAAACCCTTGCTGTAGATATAGATCCACAAGGAAATGCTAGTAGTGGACTTGGAATAAACAAGAATAACTTAGAAAATACAGTTTATGAGATGCTTCTTGGGGATTGCTCTATAGAAGAATGTAGATTTATTAGTGACATTGATAACCTACACGTAATACCTTCTAATGTTAACTTATCAGGGGCAGAAATTGAGTTAATTGGAGTGGAGAACAGAGAATATTTGTTAAAGAAACATATTGAAGAAATAGAAGATCAATACGACTATATCATTATAGATTGTCCCCCATCTTTAAATATTCTTACTGTTAATGCCTTAACCACAGCTAGTACAGTATTAGTTCCTATACAATGTGAATTTTATGCCTTAGAAGGATTAACTCAACTTATGTATACAATTAATCTTGTTAAAAACAGATTAAATCCATCTCTAGAGATGGAGGGAGTAGTTTTTACTATGTATGATGCAAGAACAAATTTATCCTTAGAAGTTGTGGAGAATGTGAAGGCAAATCTTAATCAAAACATATATAAGACCATTATTCCTAGAAACGTGCGATTGGCTGAAGCACCAAGCCATGGTTTACCAATTAATTTATATGACCCAAAGTCAGCTGGAGCAGAAGGATATAGGCAATTAGCTTTGGAGGTAATAGAAAATGATGAAGCTGAAAGATATAAGCGGAATGAAATTCAAGAGATAAAGTATAGAAATTAAAGGAGGAGTATAATGGCAAGTAAAAAAGGATTAGGTCGGGGCCTTGATATGATGATACCAGAGCGCATTAAACTAGATAAAAAATCAGATACTAATGATGTTTCACGTGAAACATTAATTAATATTAGTGATATTGAGCCAAATAAATCCCAGCCCAGAAAAAGATTTGATGAAGACTCACTTATAGAATTGTCAGATTCAATTAAAGAATACGGAATTATTCAGCCAATAATACTGCAAAAGAAAGAAAAGTTTTATGAAATAGTTGCTGGTGAAAGAAGATGGAGAGCTGCTAAAATAGCTGGAATTAAGCAGGTCCCAGCTATTATTAAGGAATATACAGATCAAGAGGTTTTAGAAATATCATTAATCGAAAATATTCAAAGAGAAGATTTGAATCCCATTGAAGAAGCTCTTACATATCAAAGGTTAATTACTGACTTTAACCTAACGCAAGAAGAGCTTGCAAACCGTGTTTCCAAAAGTAGAGTAGCAATTACTAATTCATTGAGGTTGTTAAAACTGGACGGACGTGTACAAAGCATGTTAATAGACCAGATGATTTCAAGCGGACATGCTCGTGCCATGATAGGAATTGAAGATGGCGAAAAGCAGTATCTTATAGCATGTAAAGTTTATGATGAAAAATTAAGTGTACGTAATATAGAAAAGCTGATAAAAGACAGTAAAAAGGATAAAGGAAAGGAAGAAAAGAAAGAAAAAGAAGGCAAGGTATCAAAAGAGGAGTACGATCTTGTTTATAGAAATCTAGAAAACCAAATATGTCATATTCTTGGCACTAAAGTTAAAATACAGAATAAAAATAAAAATAAAGGGAAGATAGAGATTGAATATTACTCTAACGATGATTTAGAGAGAATTATTGATATGTTTAAATCCCTTACATAAGTATATGGAGGAAGTACAATGAATATTTTACAATTGATTGAGGATTTTAATGTGCATATTATGATGGGAATGTTGATAACATTTGTAATATTGCTGATTCTTGTGATTACTTTAATAGTAAGCCAGATGAGGATGAGAAAAAAATACAAAGCCTTTATGAATGGAGCTAATGGTAGTTCCCTTGAAGAAAAAATAATTACTAAGTTTAGTGAAATAGACTTGTTAAAAAAGGACGTAAGTACCATTAATAATAAGATAAACAAGATAGATGAAAATCTCCTTCTAACTTATCAAAAGCGGGGGGTTGTTAAATATGATGCCTTTAATGAAATGGGTGGAAAATTAAGCTTTGTACTTGTATTACTTGATAAAAAGAACAATGGATTCGTCTTAAATTCTGTGCATAGCTCCAACGAAGGATGCTATACATATCTTAAGGAGATTATTAATGGTCAATCATTTTTAGAATTGTCAAAGGATGAAGGCAAAGCATTGGATATGGCCATTAATCAAGATAATTTTATGGAGTAAAAACATAAGAGTTTATAAAGGGTGATAGTAATGAGAATTATATCTATAGATTCGGTACAGGGAAATGAACTACTTGCTAAAGAGATAGTTAATAGCAGAGGTTCTGTTTTGATGCCCGCAGGTACAGTCATGAAAAAAAGTTATATTAGTAAATTAAAAAGTTTGAAAGTTGAATTTTTATATATTGAAGATAAGATTTCACAAGGAATAGATTTATCACGAAGCCTGGAAAATCAGATAAAGGAAGAATGCTTAGAATCTGTCAAGAAAATTTTATTAAAATATTCTTATGAGGAGACTTCTCAGCAGAAAGAAGTTAAACTTGTAGCAAATAATATTATAAAAGAGGTAATGGAAGAGCCAGAGCTAGTATATAATCTTTCTAGTATACGAGATAAAAGTGAAAGTACTTATTCTCATTCCATTAATGTATGTGCATTAGCTGTAATGATTGCCATAAGATTAAGCTTATCAAAAAAAAGAATTAAAGATATTGCCGTAGGGTGCTTGTTACATGACATTGGATTTACATATTTACCAATGAATTATAATGAACTAAAAATAGAAACTTGTACGGAAAGTGAATTAAAGGAGATAAAGAAACATGTTATATACGGATACCATGCAATTGAAAAGATGGATTGGCTTTCTTCTACATCAAAAAATATTATATTAAAACATCATGAGAGAAATGATGGCTCAGGTTATCCCTTCAGATTAAAAGAAGGGAAAATCGACATAGGAACTAAAATAGCTTCTTTATGTGATCATTTTGATAGCCTTGTATATGGAAATATGACAGAGAAAATGAAGGTTTTTGAAGCGATTGACTATATTCTCAGTCAAGCTGGCTTTATGTTTGACTTTGAGATAGTTGATGTTTTTATGAATTCTGTTGCAGCATATCCAATTGGTGAAATAGTTATAACAAATCAAAAGGAAATAGGAATTGTATTACGTCAAAACCCAAAATGTCCAACAAGACCAGTAATAAGGATAATTAAAGACAAGAATGGGGATAAACCAACACAGCCTATTGAAAAGGATTTAGTAAAGGAATTAACATTATTTATAGAAGATACTATTATAACTTAAAAAGAGATTTATACTTCGGCAAATGTTCTCTTGCTAAAGATATTAAAGTATGATATAAATATTAGCACATATCTTTTGTTCCGTGAAATTTAAAAGAAGAATCCTTAACAGGACTGTTTATATAGATTGGTAGGTGAAAAAATGCATAGTTTTTTAAGAGCAATTGGATTTAGTAATATAGAGAAAAGAACAGATTTAAACGATTTGTTTGACACGATAATAGAAAAAAGTAAAAAAGTTAGAAGTACAGAACATAATAAAAGAAATGTAATATTATCAGAAATATCTAAAGAGTTTGCAGATGGTTTAGGAATAACACTTTATGGAGAACTTGATAAAGATAATGTCTTTCATATGGAATATTATTTTCCATATGTAGCATCCTATAATGCAAGTGTTAAAGATCAAATTAATTTCAATAAAAGAGTAGATACAGACGCCTATACAGGGATGTGCGATGACTATAGACTTGGAGTTTCTTTAATCTTTTATCTGCAAAATGTTATTGACTATATGGATAATTATAAAACAACAAAAGAATGTTCGCTTCCAGTAAAATTATCAGCATTGTCTACAGAAGGAAGAATTATACTTCCTATAGAAAAAACCGAAAGTCAAGTTAAAAACTTATCTGTTGATAAAAATTATAGAAACAACTTGATAGAAGAAGCAAAGAAGGGCAATCAAGAGGCAATAGATAATCTTACCTTTGATGATATTGATACTTATGCTATGGTTTCAAGAAGAGCAAAAAAAGAAGATGTTTATTCCATTGTTGATACGTTTTTTATACCATTTGGTTCAGAATCAGACAATTACACTATTATGGGTACAATCCTTAACTGTAATCTTATTGAAAATTTTCATACTAAGGAAGAAATATATGATATGGATATAATTTGTAATGACATTATTCTAAGAGTTTGTATTAATAAGGACGACTTAATGGGACAGCCAGAAATAGGTAGAAGATTTAAAGGAAATATATGGTTGCAAGGACATGTTGACTTTGACTTATAAGGAGAGTATAATAACTAAGATGTTTATTTCTTTGTTAGATAAATGCCCCTTTAGTTAAACGGATATAATAAACCCCTCCTAAGGGTTAGTTGTGAGTTCGATTCTCGCAGGGGGTGCTAGAAAAGAAAGCTGAAAAGCCTTGTAATACAAGGTCTTTCGGCTTTCTTTTTTATGAATTGAAGTAATCATTATCTTTAAACAATTTGTTGTTTTCGCGTTTCTTACGATATTCATTTCTTCGTTTTAACCTAGGACCTTCAACAAAGACGAAATATAAACCAATAAGTAATACTAAAAGGCCTACTATAACCCCAAGAATAATTGGTCGATACTTGCCATCTACTTCTTCTTCAATATTATCTTTATTATTTTGACTTGTCTCAACAGGAGGAGTTTCTTCTTTAGGCACTTCGGTGATAATGGGCTCAGAACTACTATTAACTAAGGTAGGTCTGTCAATATTATTAAAAATTATATCAGCGCTACCTACATATTTATTGTTATATTCATATGAAATCCTTCCGATTGTTTTTTTATCATTATTAT
>CAZPWO010000024.1:0-8064 GCA_964590525.1 uncultured Herbinix sp.
TTCTTATTATTTTTTTGCTACAATGGATACCCAGTCTTTTATTCTTTTTGTTTCTACTATATTAAAATGATTTGCTATTAGAGCTTCTTTTACTTTTTCCTCTTTCCTATCAATAATTCCTGAACTAATGAAATATCCCCCATCCTTAAGGTTTTCACTAATAACTGCTGACATTGGAATAATTACATCTGCAAGAATATTTGCAACAACAATGTCATATTTGTCTTTACCTAGTTGACTTCGGATACCACCGTCTTCAATAATATTGCCAGTGACAAATTTCAAACTATGGCTCTCATTATTAACTTTGGAATTATCCATTGCAGTTTTTCTTGCTTTTTCATCTATGTCTATTCCTATAACTTCCTTAGCCCCTAGTTTCATAGCTAATATAGACAATATCCCACTTCCACTGCCAGCATCTAAGACAATGTCCCCTGCTTTTAAATACTTCTTTAAGGCCAATATACATAGCTTTGTTGTCTCATGAGAGCCTGTTCCAAATGAAATCCCTGGATCTATTTCAAGAACTATATCATCTTCCTTAATTTCATCTAGTTCTTCCCATGTGGGCTTTATAACAATAGTGTCATCTATGCGAAATGGTTTGAAAAACTTTTTCCAATTATTTATCCAGTCCTTATCTTCTGTCTGTGATATATGTAGTTTGTCACTAACAATATCAACAGTATTAGAAAGTTCTTTTAAACCTTGTTGAACCTTTATCTGAATATCCTCAATATCTTCAATGGAAGTCGAATCAATATAGAAAGAAATAGTGGCACTACCATCATCTTCACCAATATCGGGAAGTATATCAATAAACATTTGCTTTTTTTCATCTTCTGTAATTTGTTGTTTGTCTGATATTTCTATCCCTTCAATTCCAATCTCACTAAGCATTAAACTTATAAGGTCTATTGCATTTGTCGTAGTATCTAAGGAGAATTTGGTCCATCTCATATAAGTTAGTCCACCTACCTTTCAGATTTATTTCATTTCCAGAATTTCTTTCTGCCTTTACCTTTATCTTTGTCATCATCTTTATCCTTGTCATCATCCCCAGCTTTATTATCAAAAGATTCATCAAATTTACTAAGTAGGTCTTTTTGTTCTGAAGTAAGCTTTCTTGGGACTTGGACTACAAGGGTAACATAATGGTTTCCTCTAACGTTTTTATTTCTTATGGTTGGAATACCTTTGTCTCTTAATCGTACTTTAGTATCTGTTTGTGTACCTGCTTTCACAGTATAAATCACATCACCATCAACTGTTGTAATTCTTATATCACCACCCAGTGAAGCCGTAGCAAATGAAATAGGAACAGTTGAATATACATCATAATCTTGACGCTGTAATATAGGGTGCCTACTAACACTAACCTCAACTAATAGGTCTCCTCTTGGTCCACCATTAGTCCCTGGCTCGCCTTTACTTCGTATTCTAACGCTTTGGCCGTTATCAATTCCTGCAGGGATTGATACTTTAATCTTCTTCATACTGCTTGTATAGCCGCTACCAGTACAATCAGGACATTTTTCTTTAACAATCTTACCAGAACCACGACAATCAGGACATGTTTGTACATTCCGAATCATGCCAAATATTGATTGTTGTGTATATGCCACTTGACCATTTCCACCACATTTTGAACATGTCTCAGGACTGGTTCCCTTTTTGGCACCAGAACCCCCACAAGTTGAACATTCATCTTTTAAATTTAGATCTAGTTCTTTCTCTGTTCCAAATGCAGCCTCTTCAAATGTTATTCTTACAGAAGTCCTAAGGCTAGCTCCCTGTCTTGGTGCATTAGAATTTCTACTTCTGGAACCACCACCAAACATGTCACCAAAGAAATCTCCAAATATATCTCCCATATCAAAGTCATTAAAATCAAAGCCTCCTGCACCTCCACCTGCTCCATCAAATGCAGAATGTCCAAATTGATCATATTTTCTTTTTTTATCCTGATCACTTAAAACAGCATAGGCTTCGGATGCTTCCTTAAATTTCGCCTCAGCCGACTCATCTCCAGGATTAGCATCAGGATGGTACTGTTTTGCAAGTTTTCTATATGCTTTTTTTAGTTCATCATCAGTTGCACTTTTACTAACCCCTAAGACTTCGTAATAATCTCTTTTTTCTGCCATTTTATCCTTACCTTTCATGCTGCTAAATCAAATTTATTCCATCTTACTTTATTTATAACCATAGGTCAAGTTAAGCAAAAGCTATTTCCTAATACATATCACCTTGTATCAATGGCTAGACAGAATAAATTGCATCAGATTCTAACCTGATTATTGATTAGAAACTGATGTAATTTAATTTGTTATATATTTATATTTGTATTTGTATTTGTATTAATTTTTGTGTTTATACTTCTTTGTAATCTCCATCTACAATATCATCATCATTATCATCACTAGATGGGTCTGCTCCAGATGGATCTGCATCAGCAGCTTCTGCTGCAGACTGCTCATAAAGTTTTGTGAATAATTCCTGTGCACTATTAGTTAATTTATCTCTAGAAGCCTTTAGTTCATCAACTTCACTTTCGCTTATCTCTTCTGGATTAGCCTTTTCAGCTAGTTCCTTAAGTTCAGCAAGATCAGCTTCCACAGTGGTTTTATCATTATCATCAATCTTATCTCCAACTTCTTCTAAGGCTTTCTCTGTCTGGAATACTAAAGAATCAGCTTCATTTTTCACATCAACCGCTTCTTTACGAACCTTGTCCTGTGCCTCAAATTCTGCTGCTTCATTAACAGCATTTTGAATATCATCATCAGATAAGTTTGAACTAGCAGTTATAGTAATATTTTGCTCACGTCCTGTTCCTAGATCCTTGGCAGAAACATTAACAATACCATTAGCATCAATATCAAAAGTAACTTCTATCTGAGGAATTCCTCTTTTTGCTGGTGGAATACCATCTAATTTAAATTGTCCTAGTGTCTTATTGTCTTTAGCAAACTGTCTTTCACCTTGTACTACATTGATATCAACAGCAGTCTGGTTATCTGCAGCTGTAGAGAACACCTGACTTTTTTTGGTTGGAATAGTGGTGTTTCTTTCAATTAACTTAGTCGCTACCCCTCCAAGAGTTTCAATTGACAAGGATAAAGGTGTTACGTCAAGAAGTAATATGTCCCCTGCACCTGCATCTCCTGCTAATTTACCACCTTGAATTGAAGCACCAAGTGCAACACATTCATCAGGATTTAAGTTCTTAGATGGTTCCTGACCAGTTAATTGCTTTACCTTTTCCTGAACTGAAGGCATACGAGTTGATCCACCAACTAAAAGCACCTTGTTTAAATCAGCAGGTCTAAGTCCTGCATCCTTTAATGCATTCTGAACTGGAACCGCTGTTCTTTCAACTAAGTCATGAGTTAACTCGTTAAACTTAGCCCTAGTTAAATCCATATCAAAATGTTTAGGTCCATCTGCAGTTGCAGTAATAAAAGGTAGGTTTATGTTAGTTGTGGTTGCAGAAGATAATTCCATCTTAGCTTTTTCTGCAGCCTCTCTTAATCTTTGAAGGGCCATATTGTCCTTAGATAAATCTACCCCATCTTTATTCTTAAACTCATTAATCATATATTTAGTAACTAGATCATCAAAGTCATCTCCACCTAGTTTGTTATCACCAGAAGTAGAAAGAACCTCAATTACACCATCACCAATTTCAATTATTGAAACATCAAATGTTCCACCACCAAGGTCATAAACCATGATTTTTTGCTCTTCTTCATTATCTAGTCCATATGCTAAAGCTGCAGCAGTTGGCTCATTAATAATTCTCTTTACATCAAGGCCTGCGATTTTACCAGCATCTGTAGTTGCTTGTCTTTGAGCATCGTTAAAATATGCAGGAACAGTAATAACTGCCTCAGTCACCTTTTCACCAAGATAACTTTCTGCATCAGCCTTTAACTTCTGAAGAAGCATTGCTGATATCTCTTGAGGAGAGTATCTTTTGTCATCAATCTTTACCCTGTAATCACTTCCCATTTGACGTTTGATAGAAGAGATTGTCTTTTCTGAGTTAGTTACTGCCTGACGCTTTGCTGGTTCTCCAACTAATCTTTCACCTGATTTAGTAAATGCAACAATTGACGGAGTTGTTCTAGCCCCTTCAGTATTTGTTATAACAACAGGCTCTCCACCTTCCATAACAGCAACACATGAATTTGTAGTACCTAAGTCAATTCCAATTATTTTACCCATTTTGTTTCCTCCTAATTATTAATTTTTAATTTAATTAACTACCTTAACCATACTATGGCGTACAACAATGTCTTTGTAAATATATCCTTTTTGAAGTTCTTCTGTTATAATGTTCTCTCCATACTCCTTGTCTTCCCCATGCATCACTGCATTATGATAGTTTGGATCAAACTCTTCACCTAAGGCTTTTATAGGCTCTACACCAACATCCTTAAGCATATCTGTTAGTTGTTTATATATCATTTCAAATCCCTTAACATAAGAATTTTCTTCATCTTCTTCACTTACTGATTCTAGACCTCTTTCAAAGTTATCAATAATCGGAAGAAGCTTTTCAACAAGACTTTTAACCCCTATGCTAAACATTTGAGATTTTTCTTTTTCTGAACGTTTACGGAAATTATCATATTCTGCCATGGTTCTCATAAGGCGGTCTGTTAGCTCTTCTATCTCTTTATTTTTAACACTTTTAAATTTTGATTTAATTGACTTGTTTTGTTTTTTATCAGAATCCTGATTTTCTGCTTCATCAACAGGAATTTCACTATCTAGGCCTTTTTCAATCTCAATAGATTCTGCCTGGTCAATAATGTCACTTCCTTTATCAATCTTCTCTTTATCCATACTTTCTTTCTCCTTTTTCATGGCAACCTTCATTACTTCTACTGTTTTATCCATTTTTAAACTCTAATCCACCTTTCATTCTTATGTTTTATTTTTAAATATATCATCTAACTGTAGCATTAATGAATGTAATGTGTTGACCACCTTTTCATAATCCATTCTTTTTGGTCCAATTATTCCAAGTTTACCATATACCCCTTCTTCAATTACATAAGTACCAGTAACAAAAGAACAGTCCTCCATAGTTTCTAGAGAAGTTTCACTACCTATATATACTTGAATTCCTCTAGAATTATCATTATCCATCATATTACGAACAACATCACTTAAAGTCTTCTTTTCTTCAAATGTATAAAGTAGTTTAAAAGCTTTGTCCTTGTCAGTAAGTTCTGGATACCTTAAGATGTTTGTTGCTCCAGAAGTGAAAATATCAAAATCATCTTCTTCTGTTACAGATTTCATAATTGCATCTAGGATATCATTAACAATTCCTTTGTACTCACCTGCTTGTTCCTTCATCTGGGTTATTATGGGTAAATTTATCTCAGATAAATCAAGTCCTTGTAAAAATGTATTTAAAACCAAATTTAGCTTTAATATTATTTCTTTATTAAATGGTCTTGATAAGCGGATAATCTTATTCTTTACAATGTTACCTTCAAAAACCACAACAGCAAGAAGTTGTTCTTTATCAACTTCTGCAAGTTGAATGAACTTTACCTTCTTCTTATAATGAGGGCTTGTAACCATGGTTGCGTATTTTGTAGCAACAGCTAGATTCTCTGCAACCTGTTTTAATAAACTTTCTAGATGGTCAACCTTCTCCGTTAGTAAGCCTCTCATATCCTCAACTTCTCTAATTCGATCTTTCATTAATAAATCCACATATAGGCGGTAGCCTTTATCTGAAGGAATACGACCTGCTGATGTATAGGGTTGAACAATATAACCCATATCTTCTAAGTCTGACATCTCATTACGAATTGTTGCCGAACTTAAGTTAAGATCAGAATATTTTGAAATAGTTCTAGAGCCAACAGGTTCACCTGTTTCCAAATAAGTCCTGATGATTCCTTCAATTATTTTAATTTTTCTTTCATCTAATCCCTTCATAATATAACCTCAATTCACTAAATCTGCCTTTGCCTATATAAATGTTTTTCGACTTCTTTTTCCGTTTTACTAGCACTCTCTCGGATTGAGTGCTAATGTCTATATGTAAAAGTATCACTATAACTTTAATTTGTCAAGTGATTTTTATAAAATTTCATTTTTTATTATATTAGAAAATGGGCAAGAACAAAGTTACTTATATCTATTCCGTAGTCTGTCAAATATACCCTACCATTACTATTGTTAAGTAATTTGTTTTTAGAAAGGTCATCAAGGACATTTCCATATATACTTTCAATATTAATATTAAATCTTCTTTCAAATTCTTTTTTACTAATTCCCTTTTGAAGCCTAAGACCTAAGAACATAAATTCTTCCATTTGTTCTTCTTTTGATAATTTTATAATATCCCTTCTTAAGCCTATATGATCCTCCATTATATCCGAACTTTCTTTATGAATATTGTTATTTGAATTCGTATTACATAAGGATATATAGCTTTCTAAAGAAGATTCATTTTTAAACCTAGTATCTTGTAATAAAGAAGCAGAACCTATGCCAAAACCAAGATACTCTCTTCCTAGCCAATAAGAAGAATTATGCTTACATTCATAGCCTGGCTTTGCATAATTAGATATTTCATATCTCTTATAGCCATATTCATTAAGTACTTTTTCAGTATTTTTATAAATCAGCCGGTCAGTTTCCTCATCTACTAGGTCTTTTGATAAAGGTTTACCCTCACTATACATATCAAAAAAAGGGGTTCCTTCTTCAATAATAAGGCTGTATGAAGATATATGTTCTGGTTCTAGCTCACTTACAGTCCTAAGAGTTTTATCCCAAGATGATAAGTTTTGCCCAGGTAAAGAAGAGATTAGGTCAACATTAATATTGTTGAAACCAATCTCTCTTGCAAGAATATAATTATCATAAAATTCTTTATAATTGTGTATTCTTCCTAAGGACTTTAATTCTTTATCAGATGTTGACTGAAGGCCTATACTTAGCCTGTTTATTCCTGCCGCCTTATATATTTCTAATTTATTCCTATCAATTGTTCCCGGATTAACTTCTATGGTTATTTCTATATCTTTCTTTATGTGAAAAATATCTTTAATAAGATTAATAGTCTGCATTATATACTTAGGGTCAGCTATAGATGGGGTTCCACCACCTATAAATATAGTTGCTAATTCATATTCTTCAACCCTGGATTCATAACTTTTGATTTCCCTTAAAAGCGCATCCATATACTGATTTTGCTTATTCTTATCTACTGCTGCAGATAGAAAATCACAATAAGCACATTTTTTCTGGCAAAAAGGTATGTGAACATAAATTCCTAGTTTTTTTCTGGAATGTCTTTCTGATAAATTATTAATTTTATATACCTCTCTTTGATTAATCTTCGTCTAGTTTAAGAACACTCATAAATGCCTTCTGTGGTACCTCTACGCTACCAACCTGACGCATTCTTTTCTTACCTTCTTTTTGTTTCTCAAGTAATTTTTTCTTCCTTGAAATGTCACCACCATAACATTTGGCTGTAACATCTTTTCTCAAAGCTCTTACTGTTTCTCTTGCAATAACCTTGTTACCAATTGAAGCCTGAATAGGTACTTCAAATAAGTGTCTAGGAATTTCATCTTTAAGTTTCTCACATATTTTCCTGCCTCTTTCATATGCAGAAGCATCGTGAACAATAAATGTAAGAGCATCAACTTCTTCTTTATTAATCAGTATATCAAGTTTAACCAAGTTAGATCGTTCATAAGCTTTAAAGTCATAGTCAAAAGAGGCGTAACCTTTAGAACGGGATTTAAGAACATTAAAAAAGTCATATATAATCTCATTTAAAGGTAGGTCATAGGTTAACAACACTCTTGTTTGTTCAATATATTCCATTCCTATATATGTTCCCCGTCTCTCTTGACATAAGTCCATAATGGGGCCAACAAATTCCTCTATTACCATTATCTCAGCAGTAACAAAGGGTTCTTCCATGTAATCAATTAATGAAGGGTCTGGCATATTAGTAGGATTGGTTATTTCTATAACTTGTCCATCTTTTTTATGAACCTTATAAATAAC
>CAZPWO010000024.1:8074-23985 GCA_964590525.1 uncultured Herbinix sp.
TATTAAGTCCAAGTTATATTCTCTTTCTAGCCTTTCTTGGACAATTTCCAGATGAAGTAAACCTAAGAAACCACAGCGGTATCCAAAACCTAAGGCAACTGAGGTCTCTGCTTCAAACTGTAGGGCTGCATCATTAAGTTGCAACTTTTCTAAGGCCTCTCTTAGGTCAATGTAGTTGTCACCATCTGCAGGATACATGCCGCAATAAACCATAGGATTTGCATCCTTATAACCTGGAAGTGCTTCCTTACATGGCCTACTATTATCTGTAATTGTATCACCTACTTGGGTGTCCTTAACATTCTTAAGACTGGCTGTAACATAACCAACAGACCCAGCACTTAATTGGTCCACGGGCATATATTGTCCTGGTGCAAATGTACCAAGTTCAATCACCTCTGCTACTTTTCCAGTGGCCATCATCTTAATTTCCATACCTTTTTTTATAATCCCATCCATAACCCTGCAAAACACAATAACACCTTTATATGGATCGTAGATTGAATCGAAAATCAAGGCTTGTAAGGGTGCATCTTTATCTCCTCTTGGGGCAGGTACCTTAGCAACAATTTGCTCCAGTACTTCTTCAATATTAATCCCATTTTTTGCAGATATAAGTGGTGCATCATGGGCATCGAGTCCGATTATATCTTCAATCTCAGCTTTGGCTCTCTCTGGGTCCGCACTGGGAAGATCAATTTTATTAATTACCGGTATTATTTCTAAATCATGTTCTAAAGCCAAATATACATTAGCTAATGTTTGTGCTTCAATGCCCTGGGCAGCATCAACTACTAGGATTGCACCTTCGCAGGCAGCTAGGCTTCTAGAAACTTCATAATTAAAGTCAACATGACCTGGAGTATCAATAAGATTAAAGACATATTCTTCTCCATCATTAGCCTGGTAAAGGGTACGAATTGTTTGAGCCTTTATGGTGATTCCTCTCTCTCGCTCTAAATCCATATTATCAAGTACCTGTGACTGCATCTCCCTATCAGTTAGCAATCCCGTCTTCTCAATAATACGATCAGCCAAAGTTGACTTACCATGGTCAATGTGGGCTATAATACAAAAATTTCTTATTCTGCTTTGGTCTAAAGCCATACTATTCCTCCTGTTGTAATTAAAAATTCTACTTATCTTGCATATTATATCATAGGGATTTTATTCATACAAGTTTTTGATTTTTCTTTATTCTCCTTTAAGGACTGCATCAAGTACTTCTGCAAAAGGCTCTATGGCATTTAATGCAGACTGCAATGTGTTTTTATGTGTACCTAACTCCACTAAAATGCTTTTTTGTCTTAAATCTAAATTATAACGATAACAATTAAGGTAATTTTTATAAAAAAACTTGGGATACATCTTCAAAGACTTTATTTGCAACTGAAGACTAAAAGCCAAATTATCTTGTATGTTGGGATTTTCAAGATAGGTTATAGGACCTTTTTGATCTCTAGAAAGACCATTTAGAAGCATAATCTGTGCTGTTTCCTCACCATTAATAGTGATAGAGCGCTTAGGAGCTCCATCTCTATGTAAATCTATAACCACTTCAATCGTTGGGTTTTCATCAAGTATCTTCTTCACTCCTACCCTTGCATAGTCATATGCCTTATTCCTATCTTCTCTTCCTTGGGCTATATCATATTCAGATTTATCATGAATCACATTATAACCATAATCATCTCTTAATATCTTGGCTAGAAATTCACCAACTCCTACTACAGATTCTGATTTATCTCCAGCTTTACTATCAATAAAAGCTTCTTGTGAATGGGTATGATAAATTAGTATCTGTGGTTTATCATTATCCTGTTTAAGTCCCACCTCTTTCCCTAATAACGCTTGGGAGTCAAACAACTTATCAGTAACCCTAGTTCCTCCATCAACTATATAAAATTTATTAACTAGAAAGTTTACATCCTTTAATTGTTCCATTGTGTAACTGCTTCCGTCATATGTTCTCATTACTGCAAGGGCTGATTCATCTTCATTAATTTTAATATCTTCCTTTTTTTCTAAATCAAAGTTTCCCTCAATAATATCTACTGGCATTTCCCTGAAGACATCTTGACTATTTATATTATTGTTTAAAGCAGTACCGTTACTTAAGATATAGTCTTTGTTTAATTTCCCATTAAAGATGTTCTTATATCTTACTTTACCCTCAATAAGAGTATTGGTCTGCTTATTAGCTTGACCTTCAATCTTTATATTATATGTAGAGGCATATACATTATCCTCTCTTAGAAAATTCTGTACTGGAAATTCTTTTGCAAATAATAATATTGGGTAAGTCAAGTTTTCCTCTTTTTTTACAGAAGAAAATTCTATTAAAGAGGAGCTTGTTTCAAATGCATTTATACATAATCTAGACATTACTATATTATTAAATTTACCTTTGGCTTGGCCGATTTCATTAGAAAACAGTAGAGATATTAACTGTATAAGCAGGTATATAGCTAAACATAAAATCATAAACCATATAACCATATAGGTCTTTTTTCTAATTCTATAATTCTGTCTTTTCATTATTGCCTCCATACTAGATATGAATATATATTGAGATACCAACATATCTTTTGTCATATACATTATATTCAATCAGTAGGTCTTTATTACCCTGTCCAAAGATATTTATAAAGGTAATCCTATTAAAGAGTTGGACTAAAACATGAATTAAGTGCTTCAGATACTGTATAACTTATTTTTTTTAAAGATTCATCAATATCTTTTGGAGTTACAAACATATTATGAATTTGTTTTTCATTTACTTCAGAAATGAATCTATAAACCTCTTCTTCAGTAAAACCACTATCTTCTAAATATTTAAAAAGAGAATCTCCAACTATGGTTGCTGCATCTACAACAGTGGGCACACCAATTGCAATCACTTTTATACCAAGTGTTTCTTCATTTAGGGCCTTTCTATTGTTTCCTATTCCAGAACCAGGGCTTATCCCAGTATCAGTAAGCTGAATTGTGCTGTTTAACCTTTTAGTACTCCTGGAAGCTAAGGCATCAACTACGATTAAAAGCTTCGGTTGAGTTTCATTTACAATTCCCTTAATTATCTCTAAACTTTCCATTCCTGTTTGACCCATGACCCCAGGGGAAATGGCACTTATATTACTTAGTCTGTTATCTTTTTTAAAGTTATTACCATATTCTTTAATAAGATGCCTAGTAACAAAAAGATTGTCCACCACCCAAGGGCCTAGGGCATCTGGGGTAACATCTCTATTTCCAAGTCCCACAATTAATATATCATCCTTGTTTAAGTCCCCTGCTAGCCTTTTTAAATTTTCTGCTATTATTTTGGAAACTGGTTTGTGATAGTCTTCATCTAATTCTCCTAACTGACTTGCCTCGATTGTTATATAAGTTCCAACTGGCTTCTCCATGGCTTTGGAACCTTTTTCATCCTTAATTTCCACTGTGGAAATCCTAATTTTGTTTTTCTCATCAAAATCTTCTGTTAAAATCACCCCTCTGATTTCCACATTATCTTCTGGAAAACTTTCTCTAGTCTCTAATGCAAGATCTGTTCTCATTTTTAACATTTCCATATTAAACCTCCATGTTATTTAAGAATTTATATGATTATAAATTTATTTTCTACTAATTTCTTAAAAATATGTATTGACAGATATTATTACTTATAATACTATATAATAGTATGTATTCATTAGACGTTCGTGTCTCCGGTTTAATGAAACAAAAATAATTCATAATTGGAGGTGTCATAATTGGCTAATATAAAATCTGCTAAGAAAAGAATTTTAGTTAATAGAAAAAAAGCTGATATAAACAAAGCAGTTAAAACAAAAACTAAAACTATGATCAAGAATGTTGAAGCTGCTGTAGCCGCAGGTGATAAAGATCTTGCTCAAACTAGTTTAAATAAGGCTGTTGCTCAAATACAAAAAGCGAATGTAAAAGGTGTACTTAAAAAGAATACTGCTTCTAGAAAAATTTCACATTTAGCGAAAAAAGTTAACAACATTGCTTAATTAAATTATTATTAGAATGTTAAAAGGACAGATACCGAAATATCTGTCCTTTTTTACTATTAATTAATATTTTAATAAATCTCTAAATAATTTAATATTATTTCTACCACTTGTCTTCTTGTAATATTATCCTTAGCTTTAAAGTGATTATCTTCTATCTCTATAATATCTAATCCTTTAGCAAGTGAAACTGCTCCTAAATATTCTTCTTTAATGTCTTCTTGATCTTCAAATCCTGGATTAAAGATTCCTTGTAGCTTTGCAATGTCTTCAAGTCCCAATCTCTTAATTATGTCTACAGAAATCTCTTCTCTTGTAAGGTTTTCACTTTCCTTTAAGTCAAGGGGCTTGTAATTCCTAAAATTAATACCTTCCATAAGCTTTAGATATTCACCATAAGTTATATTACGATTTGGGAAGAAGTAATCTCCTTCAAAGCCAATGTTCATATCAGCTAAAAGAAGTATCTCCCAGTTTTCTTTTGAATCACTAATATCACCATATTCAAAAGCTTTTCTTTCTTTATAAATCTCTCCTCTACTTGTTAACTGCTCTCCTGTAAAAGGTGATATATATTGAGGATCTATATCAGGGCGATATACTAGTCTGACTTCATATTCTACCTGGTAGCTTCTATTATTAGCAGAGGAATCCTGAATATTTTTTTGATTTACCTCGTAAACAAGTTTATAGCCATTATTAGAGATATAATGGTCAAAGGCTTTTTTAGGAGTCATTGCATCTTTAGGTGATTCAAAGTCCACATTATTACTCCAGTTATAATTAAAACGGTAAATCTTCCCTGTAACCCCATCTACAGAGCCGTATATGCCATCATAAGAATAAAGCACTCCTTCATTGACCCTATTATATGAATAGGAGTAACCACGATATATAGGGTTTGCAGAATCATAATATATTATATGATCATCATTAGTTCTAACAAGTTTAGAATTGCTAAAGTGTTCTCCTATTTCTTTCTTTAGAAATTTTTCTAATATCTGTTGACTTTCCTTTTTATTGTACTTTATCTTAATATCTTCCCATTTGTCTAAGTCTTCATTATAGTAATCATTTAGATTAGACTGATAGCTTATTATTCTTCCTGTTTTAGCATCTACCTGGGCATAAGAATAAGCTCTGTAGCGGTTTCCAGACTCATTGTAATCAACTGGCCTTGGATCCCTTAATTCAATCCTCCAGTAATAAGTGTCTTCATTCTCACTATTATAATATTTACCTAGATGGGCACTACTTTCAATTAGATTTTCCCCATGATATAAGTAAGGATTAGAGCTAACTATTTCAATTGCTTCTTCTTTACTTATTAGCAGCTTAAGCTCTTGAATTCTCTTTAATTCTTCATCGGTAAGACTAACATCTGCAAGTCCACCACCTACATCAGCTGATTCCTCTTCAGCCTTATCATCCATTGTACCATTACTGTCTCTTTCTATATATTCTTGGACAGATAGGTATGCTTTTCCTGTTCTTGCATCTACTGAAATATAGGATTTATCCGGTTGATATACTAAGAAGGCTTTCTCATTAATACTTTCCCCTTCCCTATAGGTATGGTAATAATTAATCCGGTAGTTTAAATCCATATTCAGATTATTAGCAATTATCTTAGCAGCTTCATCCTTAGTCACTTTAGTTTTAGCATTAGGTATTTTCACATCATAGAGCCAATTAATACTAAGAAGCTCCACCTGACCTGTTACCCCATTAACTCTGACATTTACAGTATTATCAGGAAAATCAATACCATTTTCTACTCTTTGAAAGTTGTATCTATAAGTAGAACTGTAAATACCTTCATATTCTGCAGAAGTAAACTTTATTTTATCAGCTACTTTAGGATTCAGTTTTTTTATAAAATCCTCGGCTACATCCAGAAGGTCTTTCTTAAGATATAAGGGAATTCTAGATGTTTCCTTTTCATAATTATACTTACGGTAATTGTTTATATTATAGTCATTATCACATTCAACACTTATCTCCTTTGTAGCTTCTTCGTTTCTCCAAGATAATCTCCAATAACCATCCCTATAATTTGTTGTTTCATAATAATGATAGTTAAATATAGTGTAATCTTTAGGAATTGTTACTTTTGATTTAACACTTTTAATTGCTTGTTCAAGTGCTTTTTCCTTAGTTTTTTCATTTGCTACTGATGATATATATTCACTTACTGGAATTATAGCTTCTTCAGTTGATGATGCTGATACATTAATCACTAATAAATTAGTTATCATCATAGCAGATAAAAAAATTGATAGATATTTACGCATTTTCATAATCTCCTCTCATATTTTACTTGAAATGTTTTTATAAAAGTTCCTAATAATTAGACGAGGTATATTATACCAAGGTTTCATAATTTTATTATAAGGATGTAATTGTAAAATTGCAATAAATAATGTTAATATAATTATTAGTAAACAATTCTATTAGAGATATGATATAATTCAAAGTATATTAACTTTCCTATAATCAATTATCAAACAATAAATAAAGGAGTTGATACATGTGAATACAAGGCATAGTGAAGAACATTCCAAGGGGCATTCCTCAGATGGGCACGACCTAGCTTCTTGCGTTGCTATAGTCCCTATACTTAATCATCTAGAAGATGATGAAATGAATGAAATCATGGAAGAGATTAATCATGTTAATTATAAGAAAGACGAATTTGTTTTTATGGCTGGAGATGAATCCCATACTCTTTACATTGTAAGAAGAGGAAGAATAAAGCTCTATCGCCTTTCTGAATCTGGAAAGGAACAGGTAATCGGCTTTATAAACCCCGGAGAATTCACTGGTGAACTATCTTTATTTAAAGAAGGACATTACGAAAGATTTGCACAGGCCACAATGGACACGCAGATTTGTACTATAGAAAAGGCGGATTTCGAAAAAATCTTGCTAAAGTATCCATCAATTTCCCTTAAGGTATTATCTGAACTTTCTAATAGACTAGAAACTTCAGAAAAACAACAAACTAGATATGCAACAGAAAAAGTCGAAACAAGAATCGCCCTTTTTATTGCAGAAAGCTTGGAAAATGAAAAATCTCAGATATTTGAATTCCCAATGGCAAAAAAAGATTTAGCCTCTTACCTTGGAACAAGTCCTGAGACAATCAGTAGAAAGTTAAACGAATTTGAAGAATTGGGATATATTGAAAAAATATCTAATAAGAAAATAAGAATATTAGATTTAGACGGACTTTTATTGACATAAACAGATAAGAAGATATATAAAAAGCTTAATTTCTAGCCATGTAAGTATTGGTTAGAAACTAAGCTTTTTTGAAATTATATAAAGATTAAATTATTCATTATACTCTGAAAAATCTTCCTTGCCAACTCCACATACAGGACATAACCAATCATCTGAAACATCAGCAAATGCCGTACCTGCAGCTACACCATTATCAGGATCTCCTTCTGCCGGATCATATACCCAACCACATACATCACAAATGTGTTTTTGCATCTTTTATACCTCCTTATGTTTTTCTTGAATTATATCATTAAGATAACACTTAATCAAATAAATTCTGCTATTAATTCATTAACTATCTCTTTGTCTCTTGTAATATCAATTAGGGGCTTACCCTTGGATAAAACTTGATTCTTTTCATGGAAGTTTGCTTTGACTTCCTTATATAGAACCCCAGTTGCAATAGAGTCACCTGTTTCCATGGTTTTTTCAATTGCCTTCATTTTGTTAGAAGGATCATAGCTTTCATCTAATTGATAAACCCTCTCTCTATAATAAGCATGGGTATTGACCTTATTAAAACTAGGGCAAGGCTGAAGAATATCAACTAAAGCATAACCTGGGTAATTAATAGCTTCTTTCATAATAGAAACAAGTTGTTTTATGTCTCCTGAATATGCCCTTGCAATAAAACCTGCTCCTGATACTAAGGCTAGTAAAAGTGGATTTAATGGTTCATTTTGATTTCCATCTGTTTGAACAGGAGTTACATGACCTAGAGCACTTGTTGGAGATGCTTGACCTTTTGTTAATCCATATATCTGATTATCATGAACAAAATGTGTAATGTCAACATTCCTACGAATATTATGAATAAAGTGGTTACCACCTTCACCATAGGAGTCTCCATCACCAGTGTTTACAATTACGGTTAGGTCATTATTGGCCATCTTTGCAGCGACTGCTGCTGGAAGTGACCTTCCATGTAAACCACAAAAACTATTGGCACTAATATATTGAGGAGTCTTTGCAGCCTGTCCAATACCTGCTGCTATTAAGACTTCACTTGGTTCTTTATTAAGTTCTTCTAAAGTAGTTTTTAAAGAATTAAGAATAGCAAAGTTACCACATCCAGGGCACCAAGCCGTTTCGTAAGTTTCAAAATTAGCCATTATTGTACCCCTCCCTTCAATATCTCATCTACTATTTCTTCACCTGTTATTTGACGTCCATCATATTTTAAAATGCTTTCTGTACAGGTTATTCCTGTAACTTGCCTAATTAGGCCAGCTAGTTGTCCTGTAGCGTTTTGCTCTACATTTATAATGGTTTTTGCCTTTTTAGATCTTTCCTCTAAGCTTTTTCTTGGTAAAGGATAAATATCTCCAAATATTAATCCACCGTATTTCTTTTCATTCCTTTTATTTAGAGTCTCTATTGCTTCCTGTAATGGCCCATATGTTGACCCCCATCCAAGCAATAAGGTGTCACAATCTTCCTCACCAACAAATATTGGTTCTTGCAATTCTTCTTCAAGCTTTTCTAGTTTCTTCATCCTTTTATCAACCATCTTAATCCTGGTCTCTGCAGATTCAGTAATCTTTCCTCTTTCATTATGCTCATCACTATCTGCTGCAACAAGATGTTTGGTTTTCCCTGGAATTAATCTAGGTGAAATCCCATCTTCTGTATAAGCATATCGTAAATATTCACCCTTAATATCTTTTTCATCTGCTGGCATTTCAAGTCTTATATTGCCTATATCAAAAGCTTTTACTGTTGAAGTAGTATCTGCAACATATTGATCACTTAATATGATTACAGGAATCTGATATTTTTCTGCCATGTTAAGTGCTCTAATGGTTTGATGAAAAGCATCTTCTTGATCCCTAACTGCTATTACCATTCTTGGGAATTCACCTGGAGAGGAAGAAATCACAAAATTCAAATCACTTTGTTCTGTCCTTGTTGGTAATCCTGTAGCAGGTCCTGGTCTTTGTACATTAACGTATACAATAGGAATCTCAGCAATACCCGCTAAACCTATTGATTCTACCTTTAAAGCAAAGCCACCACCAGAGGTTCCTGTCATTGCTCTTGCACCTGCAAAAGAAGCTCCTATTGCCATATTTGCGGCTGCAATCTCATCTTCTGCCTGTTCTACAACAATTCCTGCTACTTCACTTTTAGACGCTAGGTACTCTAATATAGAGGTTGCTGGTGACATAGGGTAAGCTGAATAGAAATTTAGTCCACCAGCTATAGCACCTAGTCCTAAGGCCTCATTACCAGAAATAGTCATATAGTCTGTGTACTTCCCTTCATGTCCTTGCAACTTTGGAAATTTACTTTCCACACTCTTATATCCTAGTTCTATTGCTTCTATATTAATCTTGACATACTGCTGCCTTAGTGATGATTCCATAACTTCTTGAGCATTATCTATATTGTCCCCAAACAGTTTAAGTATAACACCTATTGATATACTTCCCGTCACTCTAGGATTACCTATATCCTTTGCCATTTCATTCATATCTAATCTAATTGCACGAGCATCGTCTGTTTTGATACTGCTGTCACAAAGAATAAAACCATTGTCTTTTAAATTATCCTTATGAATGGATATAGTCTCTTCGTTTAATGCAATTATTCCATCGAAGACATTGCTATGTGAGCTAATTTTTTCATTTCCAAAACGCACTATGGAAAAATTATGACCACCGCGAACACGGGACATAAAATCCCTAACCGTGTATACAAAATATCCAGACTTTTTTAGAAATTTTTCTAACATTGTAACAGTAGTCTCAATTCCTTGACCTGCTGCACCACCAATTAAAATATTATACATGTAACGCCTCCTTTTATTATGTTAATACTTTAATCATATCTTATTTAAGCCCCTTTTTCAACATTATATTCAATAACATTAATAATATAACTCTAATAACTTTTTATTTAGAATAAAGGAGTGCTAAAATAAAAAGTATTAAAATAAGTTTCTAATAATTGATTTATATCAATTCCTTTATCACAAACTATTGTTAGAATATATTTAATATCAAAAAATAAAAAAAGAATTTGATAAATTAAAGGAGGATGACATAATGCAAAGATTTATATTAAGCAGAAAAAATCAAACAACATTAGTAAGTGCAATTTTAATTGTAATAGGCTATGGAAGTAGGTTTATATTTAAGAATCAGGATGTAACAAACCTAGCATTTTTAATTGCAGGTATTATAGGATTTTTACCTATCTTTATTCAGGCAGTACAAGCTGTAAGAGTAAAGGTGGTAAGTATTGATTTATTAGTTAGTATCGCTGTACTTGGGGCATTTTATATAGGTGAATATGAAGAGGCAGCAGTTGTTACATTCCTCTTCTTATTTGGAGCATTCCTAGAACAAAGAACTCTTAATAAAACCCGTTCCGCAATTAAAGAACTAACTGAGATGGCACCAGAAACTGCCCTAAAGCAAATGGAAAACGGGGAATTTGAAGAAGTTGACGTATGGGATGTAGATGAAGGTGACATCCTAATGGTTAGAACAGGAGCAAAAGTACCAGTTGATGGAACCGTTTTAGTTGGTCAAGGTAATATTAACGAAGCAAGTATAACAGGTGAATCTCTTCCAGTAACCAAGGAAATTGATTCAGGAGTATTTGCTGGAACAATCTTAGAAAATGGAACTATTCAAATTAGAGCTGATAAAGTTGGTGAAGACACTACTTTCGGTAAAATCATTGAACTAGTTGAAGAAGCACAAGATTCAAAATCAGAAGCTGAGCGTTTTATTGATAAATTCTCCAAATGGTATACACCAGCAGTTTTATTACTGGGATTTGTAGTATTTTTAATTACAAGAAACCTTGAACTTTCAATTACAATATTAGTTTTAGGATGCCCAGGAGCCCTAGTTATTGGGGTACCAGTTTCTAACGTTGCCGGTCTTGGTAATGGAGCAAGAAATGGTGTTTTATTAAAAGGCAGTGAAGTAATTCAAGATTTTAGTAGAGTTGATACAGTGGTATTTGATAAAACAGGTACATTAACAATTGGTAATCCTAAAGTAGGAGACATTAAAGAATACGGTGACGATATCTCGGAAGCACTCTCCTATTTATCCAGTGTTGAAAGAGAATCCGACCATCCATTGGCTAAGGCAGTTGTTGATCACATAGGTGAAAGCAAGCTTTATAATGTTGAAAACACTAATGTAGTAAAGGGTGGAGGAATTGTAGCAGAAGTTAATGGCCATAGGGTTGCTGTAGGTAACCTAGCACTTATGGAGAAAGAAAATGTTAACATAAGCGAAAAAGCCCTTTCTGACATTAAGAGTTTTGAAGAAAAAGGAAACTCATTAGTTATTACCTCTGTAAATGGTCAACTTAAGATATTAATGGGTATTAGAGATCAAATTAGGCCAAATGTTAAAGAACATCTTCAGAAATTAAAAGACTTAGGGGTTAAGAACCTAGTAGTTTTATCAGGGGATAACCAAGGAACAGTTGACGTAGTTGCAAAAGAACTAGGATTAACCAAGGCCCATGGACACATGTTGCCAGAAGATAAATCTGCATACATTAAAGAATTACAAGCAAAAGGTGAGATTGTAGCATTTGTTGGTGATGGTGTTAACGATAGTCCTTCCTTGGCTCTAGCAGAGATAGGCATTGCTATGGGCAGCGGAACCGACGTAGCTATTGAAACTTCAGATGTTGTATTGATTAATTCAGACTTTAGCAGACTGCCCCATGCACTGGGCCTAGCAAAAGCTACTGCAAATAACATGCTACAAAATATTGTTATAGCAGTAGGCGTTGTATTAGTTCTATTATTCAGTGTATTCTTCAGTAACTGGATGAACATGTCAATAGGAATGTTAGTACACCAAGCTAGTATATTAGTAGTAATCTTCAATGGTATGAGATTACTTAAATATCAATTAAAATAAGAAAAGCTTACATGAAAAAATTGTTATTTCCCTTTTATAAAAAACCAGCCCACTAAAGTATATAGTTAAGTGGGCTGGTTTTTATTTTCTTATAATCTATCATTGCTTAGTGTTACTATTATTAGTTCAACACCGATTTTATCTATAATGTTACCTGTTTTAATTCTTTCTTCTATATCAATACATAATTCTAATGCCTTTTTCAGTTTGTCTTTGGTAAAATTTCTTGTTTGACCAATATACTTCTTAACAGTAAATGGTGGTATGCCAGCCATTTTACTTATCTGAGATGAGGGATATCTTCTTTTGTTATAATCTTCTACTTGTAATAAGATGTTAAAATGTCTTGTAATTAGAAATAAGATAGACATTGGCTTTTCCCTGGATGAAAGCAAATCATAATAGAGCTCAAGAGCTTGGCTTTGTTTTTTCAATCCAATAGCATCTATCATGTTAAATATCTTTCCTGATATTTGAGTAGTTACTACAGCATCTATGTCATCATTAGTTATTACATCTCTATCAAGCCCATAGCTAACTAATTTTTTTATTTCATTTTGAATATTCCCCATATCAGAACCTGTCTTATCCAAAAAATAATCAACTGTTCTTTCTGTAATTCGCTTATTATCCTCTTCTAATAGTGAAACTACAAAAAGTTTTAGATTCTTTTCACTAAGTCCATCCATCTCAGAAACAGTTCCCTTATCTCGAACTATTTTATAAAGGCGGTTTCTTCTATCGATTTCTTCCTCTACAAAAACAATAATAGTAGTGTCTGGAACTGACTGCAAACTATCTGCTAATTGAGATTTCTTTTTAAAAAGACCACTGTTTTCAATTACTATTAATCTTTTTTCACTAAAAAAGGGAAGGGTTACGGCAGCATCATGAACTTCATGTTCATCAATGCTTTTTCCAGTATAATAAGAATAATTCATCTCATCATCATCGTCTAAAATAGCATCTTTTAATTTGTCCTTATATAGTTTCTTAAGGTAATTTTCCCTTCCATATAAGAGGTAGAAAGGTTTGTATTCTCCACTTTTAATATGATCTCTAATTATCTTCATTTATTAAAAATCCACCCTCTCAAAGTTCTTTGAAAAACTAATCAATAGTACCAAATTTACTTAATGGGCTCACTCTAAAGAAAGCCTTTCCTTCAATATTCTTTTTACTTACATTACCAACAGTCCAAAACCTACTGTCTTTACTAATGTTACGATTATCACCTAGAACAAAGTATTCATCTTCTTTTATTTTAATTGGCATTGCAGCCCTCCCCGGATCTAGAACAGGGGCATTACCATAATCTTCATCTAATAGTTCTTCATTAATATAAATCATTCCATCATCTTTAATATGTATAGTCTCTCCAGGTAATCCAATTATTCGTTTTACATAATAGTCATCATGTTCCCTACCGTAGGGATAAAAAACAATAATATCAAATCGTTCTAATTTATCAAAGCGATATGATATTTTTTCCACATAAAGATTATCACCATTAGATAATGAGTCTTCCATTGAGGCACCATCAACAATTGTCCTTTGTAAAACAAAATTAGGAATTATATATGCAGCTATTATAATGATGATTGCATAAAAGGCAAGATCGAATAAAATACTTTTAATACTATGATTTTTATTGTTTTCTGAAGTCTCTTCATAATCATCTACTTCATCTTCAACTAATTGTTCATCTTGTAAATCACTCATATTAATCTCCAATCTGCAAATCTCTTTCATTGGCTGTTTGCATTTATAACATGATAAAGCACTTTCATACTATGAATAAATAAATCAAATATGAAAGCGCCTATGGAAACTAATAAGCAACCAATTTTAGAAATTTATTCAATTATGTTTATTCCCCTTTATATTTATACTCATCTTCTATAATTATTTTCACTTCATTTCGATATAATTCTTCTACTGCAATTGACATGGCTTTTGGATGTTCCATATCTATTGTGGCTTCTGCACCATCAGTAAGTTGTCTTGCCCTTTTTGCTGCTGCTACTACAACAGAATACCTGCTGGTAACTAGAGGATGCTCCCCTGGTTCTACTTCACTATTCATTACATTCATTAAATCTGTATAAGACGGATGCAACATATAATTATCTCCTTCCAAACAATGTGTTTACATAAAAAACATATGAATGTCATATGTTTAAGTACCACTTTCATCAAACTGTTTCAAATCAGAATACTTATTGAACTTATCATAATTAACCCTAGAAGCAATGGTTTCTGGTAATAAAGATGATAAAACTAGGTGCCCACTATCCGTAACAATTACCGCCTTTGTCTTTCTTCCACAAGTAGCATCTACTGCCATAGAGGAGTCTTTAGCAATTTGAACCATCCTTTTAATAGGTGCTGCCTCAGGGCTGATAATAGAAATAATTTTACTACTATTAACAACATTACCAAATCCAATATTAATTAACCTATCCAATGTTATTCCTCATTTCCAATATAACTATTCTATATTTTGAATTTGTTCTCGTATTTTTTCAACATTAGTTTTAAGGTCAATCGCCTTATTACTCACTTCTATATCATTAGCCTTTGATAATATAGTATTAGCTTCCCTGTTCATCTCTTGAGCAATAAAATCAAGTTTTCTACCAGCGCTATCTGTATTATCATCTAAAGTATCTTTCATTCCATCTATATGACTTCTAAGTCTTACAGTTTCTTCATCAGTGCAAATCTTATCTGCAAAAATAGTTACTTCAGTCACTAAGACATGCTCATCAACATTAGCATCACCTATTAATTCAGCCACCTTTGCCAATAACTTTTCTCTATGCTCTGTAACAATCTCAGGTGATCTTTCTTCTATAAATGATATGCAAGTTTCCATGTCTTTAAGTTTATTAATCATATCTACTTTAAGATTCTCACCTTCTGTACTTCTAGTTTCTACAAAAGATTCAGCAGCATCACTTACTGCCTTTCCTACTAGCTCCCATAAGTCATCTTCATCTATGGTTTGTTCTTCTAAAGTTAAAACTTCAGGATATCTTGATAAGGCAGAGACGCGAATATCATTATTAATATTAAAGTCTTCTGCCATGATAGAAAGTTTCTCATAATACTCTTTGGCTAAAGATACATTGTATTTTACACAAACGTTTTTATCTGTAAAATCTTCGTATGCAATGTATACATCCACCTTACCTCTAGAGATATATCCTTTTAACAAGCTTTTTATCTTAGTTTCTAAAAAACTAAACTTCCTTGGTAGCCTTATGTTAATATCACAATATCTGTGATTAACCGATTTTATCTCCACGGTAATTTTACGTTCCTCTTGTGAAATCTCGCATCTACCATAACCAGTCATGCTTTTAATCATTAATAACACTCTCTTTCTGTCAACATAATGACATCTTTGAAGAGATAATATCAAAATGATAGTAAAATAATGATATATCCAAGTAATTATAATAGATAATAAAAAGCAAGTCAAGGAGGATAGATTTTAAAAATATAATTTATCATTTTTATAATTTTTTTATAAAATCAGAAATCAATTTTATTAATTTTTTCTTTAATCTATAAATTCTCGTTGTAACCGCAGTATATGATATGTTGTTTTTTATCTCGTCGTCTAATTTTCCCAGGTTTTCAAACTCATCTTCATTGAAATAGATTTCATGTTTTCTTTTATTATATAGCCTTCTATATA
>CAZPWO010000025.1:0-23880 GCA_964590525.1 uncultured Herbinix sp.
CTTCATTATTTAACAATACTGCTACAGTTTCTGTAAGTGGTAATAGGATCCATGTGTCTGATAGAAATGATTTTAAGATGACATTTGAGGTAACACCAGGAACAGTAGGAACTGAATTTAAAGATGCATCAATAGAAGAACCAGCAGAGAAAATTGTTGGGGCAACAATTAATACAGTTACTGGAGAAGCTGCAGAAATTACCGTATCTGTCCTAGACGCAGGCCCAATGGACTTACAGATAGGTGCCAATGAAGGACAACTTATGCAAATAAGAATCCCTAGGGTGACTCCTGAGACTCTTGGAATAGATAAGGTTAACATTGGTACAGCAGAGGGAGCACAAAGAGCCATTGGATTACTTGACACAGCAATTAACACTGTTTCAGAAATCCGCTCAAAACTAGGTGCTTATCAAAATCGTTTAGATCACTCCATATCTAATCTAAATGTAACCCATGAGAACATGACAGAATCCTTATCAAGAATAGAGGATGTTGACATGGCTGAAGAAATGGCAGAATACACCCAGAAGAATGTGCTAGCTCAAGCAGGAACTGCTATGCTTGCCCAGGCCAACCAGAGGCCTCAGACAATTCTTGGTTTATTACAACAGTAATTAAGTTGCTACTTTAGTTAAGGAAAGATTATCTTGACTTGTCTTTGGATATGGGAGGTATTATTAGATGAAGAGGGAAGCAATACAAGAGTATACAACTAGAATCACACAAGCATCACAAAGTGAGCTGATTGTTATACTATATGATATGATATTAACGGAAACAAAAGATGCAAAAGATGCCTTTCAAGACAAGGACCTTCTTGCCTATGAGAAAAGTCTTAAGCAGGCACAAAAATACATGGGAGAATTAATGGGATCCCTGGATTATAGTTATGAGCTTTCCTTAGAATTAGTTAACCTTTATATGTACGTTAGCAAGATGATTATTACTGGGCTAATGAAAAAGGATCTAATTTATATTGATAGGGCAGAATCTATATTAAAAAAGCTTTTAGTTGGATTTGAAGGAGTAAGTAAGGCTGATAAAAGTGGGCCAGTAATGAAAAATACAGAACAAGTATATGCAGGTTTAACCTACGGTAGGGGTAAGTTAAATGAAACCTACCTAGATCCCAATGATAAAAATCGAGGATTTATTGCTTAAAATATTATATATAAATTGGCTAGGAGCTAGATAATCAAATTATCTAGCTCCTAGCCAATTTATGCCCTAACTACTTTCTACAGAGTTGATCTCAGAGGCTTTTGCCTGTTTTAATAAAAACTTATATCTGTTTTGTATAGCATTTAATTCATAAATACTACTATCAATTAAATCAGGATCCACCACATTTTCAAAATGAGAATAAGCAGCTTCCATTTCCATTTTTGTCTTATCAATCTCATCTAATAAAAGGCGATATTTTGAAGGCATAGAAGTTTTCTTTTTAAAAAATAATCCCATTGGGCACCATCCTTTTAATACTAGAAGATTTATTATAAGTATAGTCATATTTTTAACATTTATTCTTTTACATAGAATATATTGTATAAGGCATGTATATAAATATAAGGGAGGTGTTTACATGGAACAAAAAACTATACTACTTATCATCATAATAGTCTGCATATTATTTATAGGTATATGTATAGTAAAAGGTAGAATAGACCGTATAGTGGACTTTGCCCTTAGGGCTATTATTGGTGTGGCTGCTATTTACCTACTTAACTTTCTCCTGGGGTTAATAGACTCTAATGTTGTAGTAGGGGTGAATGGAGTAACTGTACTTGTTAATGGAATTTTAGGACTTCCAGGTTTAATAATGCTATATGGTTTAGCATTATATTATTCTTTATAGGAAATTTCTTGTGCAAAAATCTCAGTAATGGTGCAGAAAGATGTTGGTAATTACCAAAGATTGTAATTGCGTGCAGAAACCGTTGACAAAGCTTTATTAATAATATAAGATATAAATGTAAAACAATTCTAGGAAGTCCAAGATGCAACAGGCTCTTTCAATTCAATCAATTTCATATTATATTTATACTTCACAGAATCTTCCGAAGTTCAAAAGCTTAAAAAGACTTTAATAAAATAATAAGATTAGGAGGTTATTAATGACAAGTGTATTAACAATCTATGACTCTGATTCCGTATACACACAGCGCATGATGGATTATATAGGTAAGAAAAAATACAAAGGTTTTGAATTTAGAGTATTTACTAACAAGGACAAGCTTATAGAGCATATGGAAAAGCATAATATAGATTTATTGCTTACCGGTGATATAGATATAGACCAATGTTTTGTAGAGAGCATATCTTTGAAAAAGGATACCCATATAATTTATCTCACACCGGACCTGTTTTCCCATGAGGAAGACAATTTAAATGTGTACAAGTACCAGCCCATAGCAAAAGTTATATCTGAAGTCATTTCCATATATACAAGATTAAATAAGAAAAATCTGAATTTATTGAAAGATAAGGATACTTCTTTTAAAGTTATATCTATTTTTTCTCCTTTAGCAAATCTTTTAAAATCCCATTTCGCTTGGTCTTTAGCAGAAGAGCTTTCTAATTATTACAGTTTACTATTTATCCCTATGGAAGCTTGGCCTATAGGGGGCCATGGTAATAAGGGTGCATCAGGTCATGAGCTGTCTCAGCTTATCTATTATCTCAAAGAAAACAGGAAAGATCTAATGTCTATAATGAATAGCAACCTAAGTTATCATGGAAAGCTTTCATATATATCTGGAATGTCCCATGGATTTGATATAATTTCTCTGGAAAAAGAAGAAGGAAAAAACTTATTAGATAATCTTAAAAACAATACTGATTATGAACTTGTTATATTCTACTTTGGTCTATATACAGAGTTTTCTCAAGAAATTATGACTTCTAGTGATACTTGTTTTATAACAATTGAAGATGAAGAATACGAAGAGCAGGTATATGAAGAGTGGAAAAGGCAGATGGAGTTTGCAGGGCACCAAGTTGATAGTGAAAGATATAATAAGGTAGAAGTCTTATCCCTAGGGGAAATGGAAAGTGTAACTGAAGCAATAGTAAGGCAAATAATAAGTAAAAACTACCCTAAGGTGATCTCATGATGAATTTAAAAGAGGGGGTAAGAAGAGAAGTTCTGGAGCGAGTTGATTTAAATAGCCAGATTAGTGATGAGGAAGTTCTTGAGAATATTGATGCCATTTTATTAGAGCGAGGAGAAAAGCATTACATTGGCATGAAGGAGAAAAGAAGGTTAAAAAGAGACGTTTTTAACTCCATAAGGGGACTTGATATTCTTCAGGATCTTCTAGAAGACAAGGGCATTACAGAAATTATGGTAAATGGTAGAGATAATATATTTGTAGAAAAGGAAGGGAGAATCTCATCTATAAAGAAAAGTTTTCAATCAAAAGAAAAGCTATCTGACCTTATACAACAGATAGTTTCCAACTCTAATCGAATGGTTAATGAATCAAATCCCATAGTTGATGCACGTTTATCTGATGGGTCCAGAGTGAATATAGTCTTGCCGCCTGTTGCAGTAGATGGCCCAGTTATAACAATTCGTAAATTTCCAGAAAAGCCAATTACAATAAATCAGTTAATACAATATGAATCTATTTCAGAAGAAGTAGCAAAGTTTCTTAATAAACTAATATTAGGTAAATATAATATTATTGTCAGCGGTGGGACAGGCTCTGGCAAAACCACATTTCTTAATGTCCTATCTAACTTTATTCCAAAATCAGAAAGAATTATAACAATTGAAGATTCCGCGGAATTACAGATTGGTAATATAGCAAATCTTGTTCGCTTAGAGGTTAGAAATCCTAATACAGAGGGGGAAAACTTAGTAAGTATTCGTGATTTAATC
Organism: uncultured Herbinix sp.; assembly: GCA_964590525.1. Classification (GTDB taxonomy): domain Bacteria; phylum Bacillota; class Clostridia; order Lachnospirales; family Lachnospiraceae; genus Mobilitalea. Next base: position 3,887 of record CAZPWO010000025.1, read on the forward strand.
AAGACATCCCTTCGCATGAGGCCAGATCGAATTGTAATTGGTGAGGTAAGAGATGAGGCGGCATTTGATCTTCTAATGGCTCTAAACACTGGGCATGATGGTTCTTTGTCAACAATACACGCCAATTCACCCCGGGATATGCTATCCCGTCTTGAATCCTTGGTTTTAATGGCAGCGGATATTCCTTTAATGGCTATTCGTAAACAAATAGCTTCAGCTATAGATATCATCGTTCATCTAGGGCGGTTAAGGGATAAAAGCCGAAGAGTTATTGAGATTGCAGAAGTTACAGGCTGTAAAGAAGATGAAATTAGCCTTAATACAATCTATCGTTTTGTAGAAACAGAGGAAAGTGAGGTAAAAATCATAGGGGAATTAAAAAAGGAAAATGACTTATTTAATAAAGAAAAACTAATTAGCGCAGGAATAAGGCGGTGGGATTAAAAGAGGATGAAATAATATGATAGAAAACTATAATAACTACTATTATTCTAATAAAGAAAAAATCCTATATCTAGCCCAGGCAATAATGATTTCTATAGTGGTTGGATGGTTATTTTATAGAAGCATAATTGGAATTCTATTAACTTCTTTGGTCATTCCACTATATTATAAGAGAAAAAAGAGCCAGCTAATAGATAAAAGAAAGTGGCAGCTTAATCTAGAGTTTCGTGATGGAATTCAAAGCATGGCAGCAGCTTTAAAAGCAGGCTACTCTGTAGAAAATGCATTGGTAGAAGCCTTAAAAGATTTACACCATATCTATGAAAATGATGCCTATATTATTAATGAATTTGCCTATATGGTTAATCAAGTTGCCATGAATATCTCAGTAGAGGAGGCCTTTCATAACTTTGGAACACGGAGCAATATAGATGATATACAAAGTTTTGCTGAGGTTTTCTCCATAGCTAAAAGAACAGGGGGAAATCTAGTAGAAATTATTAAAACTACTAGCAATATTATTAGTGACAAAATCAGCATTAAAGGTGAAGTTTTAACCCTAATCTCTGCAAAGAAAAAAGAAGCTCAAATCATGAAGATAATACCTTTTGCCTTTCTTATATATCTATCTGTTGCAAATCCAGGTTTTTTAGATCCCTTATATCATTGCGTTTTTGGAATTTTAATTATGTCCGCTTTACTTTTACTTTATCTTGTGGCTTATGGAATGATTGAGAAGATAATCAATATAAAGATTTAAGGAGGGTGTATTGTGTATGTAAGTATGTGTATAGGTCTTATATTCTTGATTATTATATTAGTAATTTTGATAATCGGAGGAAGAACAAGGAGCCCCTGGCTAGATTCCTTAGACAAAAAAGAACATAAACTATTCTTTTTATACCCTATAGTAGATTTTCTTATAAGAAAGACCTGGCTAAAGAAAAAGCTGTCAAGAATAAAGCTACCAGAGGGATTGGAAAGTTTATATGGAAATAGAAAAGCAGAAGAAATAAAAAGGATTTATTATTGCACAAGAATCTCTCCACTAATAATGATTTTAATTATCACCAGCATATTTACACTTTTTACCTTTGCCAAGGAAAGCAACATATCTGGTAATTTAGATGATAATAGTTTAATACGGCCAACTTATGGTGAGGGAGTTAAGAAAGTAGACCTGACAGTTAATATTGAAAACTATAAAGAGGATTTCACATTAGATATAGGGGAGAGGAGATATAGCCAAAGTGACCTAGACCAGGTTTTTGATGAAGCAATAGAATATCTTGAGGAATCCATGATAGGAGAAAACAAATCAAGATGGGAGGTATATGAAGACTTAATATTTGTCCAGCAGATACCTGGGACTAGTATATATGTGGAATGGTTTCCAGAAGACTATAGCATCCTTAATAAAAACGGACAAATTCAAAGCAATGAGATTCCAGAAGAAGGAGCAAAAACAAGTGTTACTGCTGAGTTGACTTATTTTGAAGTACAGGAAAGACATAAATTCACCTTACTTATCTTAGCTAGGGAATTAACTCAAGAAGAGAGTTTAAGAAAAGATATTCAGAGTGAAATCTCTAAAAATTCTGATAAGTCTAGGGAGAAGAAAACTATTAAACTTCCTTCAAATCTCCATGGTTATGATCTTTACTGGGAGGAAAGTAGAAATTATGATAGTCCCAAGGTTTTAATTTTTGGACTTATAACAGTTGTTATTGTATGGTTTTTTGGGAGTAAGGATTTAGAGGATAAACAAAAAAGAAGAAAGGATCAGATGCTTACAGACTATCCAGCCATAGTTAATAAATTCACTTTACTAATTAATGCTGGGATGACTTCAAAGCAAGCCTGGTATAGGATTGCAGAAGAATATTCAAAGGAGGTTAAATTATCAAAAAACAAAATTAGATTTGCATATGAGGAGATTTTATACACAGCTTACAAACTAAAGTTGGGAGTGACAGAACACGAAGCTTATGAGGAGTTTGGAGGAAGATGCAAGCTTCTTCCATATCTAAAATTCAGCTCCTTGTTATCCCAGAATTTAAAAAAAGGCAACAAGGGATTAACTCAGGTATTAAAACAAGAGGCAAGGGAATCCCTTAATGAAAGAAAAGAAATGGTAAAACGCTATGGAGAAGAGGCATCAACCAAGCTTTTGCTACCAATGATAATTTTACTTATTATTGTCTTATTGATTGTACTTATCCCGGTGTTTATATCTTTTTAAGAAAGGAATAATTAAATGAATAAAATTAAAAGAATAAAAAACAAGATTGAAAAGTTGTTATTTATGCAAGTAGAAGGAATAGGAGTTGTTGAAATCATTTTAATTTTGGTGGTTTTAGTTGGATTAGTAGTTATCTTTAGAAATGAGATAACAGGTATAGTTACTAAAGCCTTTAATTCAATTAAACTTAAAAGTGATTCTCTTTCTATATGATAGGTATGAATGAATTAGAAAAAAAACATAAAAACCCCCATGGCTCTATAACAGTATTCTTAACACTAACTTTACTACTTATTCTATCTCTTCTTATGACAATTTTAGAAGGGGCAAGAGTATCAGTGGCCAAAGTCTTTGCAGAAAGAGCCCTTATTACATCAATGGATTCTCTTTTAGCTGAGTTTTACCTTCCCCTTTTTGATGAATACCATGTTTTTGCCTTAGATCTTGGCAATGGGGGTTATGGAGCAAATGAAGAAAAGTTAACATCTAAAATGAATAATTATATGGATTATACTTTTAATCCAAACAATAATATTATTTATTCAGGGGAAAGCACAGAGCTTTATAGCATTCAGGCCAGTGATATTACAATAAAAAACTGGATATCTTTAATGGACCAAGAGGGGGAAATATTTACAAGGGAGGCTGCTGAATATATGAAATACAAAGAAGTAGGAAAGCTAGCAGAGACCTTATTAGATAAGATGTCCTTATTAGAAGAACCAAGGAAAGTGGCTATTATCTATGAAGAGAAACTTAAAGTTGAAGAGGAACTAGTAGAGGTAGACGAAAGTATATTGAAGTTAATGAACTATTTAGATGGGGTGGTTACAAGTAAAAAAGGTTTGAAAGTAAATAGGGATGGTTCTCTAAGGATAAGTCCCTACTTTGTAAAGAAATTTTGCTTATCCCCTATATCAAGGGAAAGGGTCGGTATTAATAATGAACAGGTCTTTCGGGCCCTAAAGAATGAATATATAGACCCTATAAACTGGTTTAATGAGATGAATTATAACTTTAGAAGAATAGAGCAAACAAAAAGAAGCATAAGTAGTATATCTAGTGAGTACAACAATACAAGGGGTGAAATCACAAAAGAAGAATACTTGTTAAGGGATTACCAGGCAATTGAAGAAAAAACAAGTGATGATAAAGAAATTATCAAAGGTACTAAAGCAAAAATTAAAGAGCTAGAAAGAAAAAACCAAAATTTATCTGGAGATATGATAACTTATGAAGACAATATAAGGGGCTATAAGGAAGAGCTGTTAATAAACAAAAACTTGGTATTTGACTGGACTGTGGCTATATCTCCATCAATTACATTAGCCATAGAAACCATTGACCAGATATTAGAAAGGTTAGATAAAGTCCAACCCTCAATATCAAATTATGGAGACCTTCTAAAAAAGGAGAAAAACAATCTTAGTATAGAACTATTAGAAGGGCTAGAGGAAGGCTATAAAGATCTAGAGAAATACTCTCTTCATAATAAGGAGGGATATGATTTTATAAAGATGAAGGAAGTCTTAAAACATGACCAAGCCGTTCTACAATCTGTTCAAATTCATCTAACTGAAGGTGAAAAAAGTTTGCAAGAAGGGGCATACGATAAAGCTGCCGACAGTATTAATTTATCAAAAAAGTCTATGGCAGAATATAAGCTGGATGGATTGGAACTTGATTATAGCTCTTTAGTTATTAATAAGGAGTCAGAAAAAGACGCCATTGGATCAATTTCTTCATTGGTAAAAGGAGGAATTATGGGTCTGGTTACAGATTCAGAGCAAGTGTCTACTTGTGAGATCGCAACTGGAACTTTACCCAGTGTAATTGAAGCACTTAGTATAGATGAAGAAACATTTGACTTTGCAAAACTATTTGGATCAAACCTTAGTTCTGTGTTTGCAAATTTTACAAGTAGCAATATTGTTGATGAGTTAATGGAAAGTATACTTTTCCAGGCCTATATACAAGAACACTTCTATAGTTTTCCCTTGGAAGGGGAAGTGACAAGTTCAAGAAAGCCCACAGCCCTTTCATATGAGCTTGAATATTTAATCTCAGGGAAGTATAAGGATAAAGAAAATCTTTCATCTGTTATATCTAAAATAATCTTAATGCGTACAATTTTGAATTTTACTAGCCTATTAGGGAATAAGGCAAAAATGGCAGAAGCCAAAGCAATTGCAATTGCACTGGTGGGTTTTACAGGGTTAGCAATATTAGTTTCAATAACCCAGTCAATACTAATGGTAGCCTTATCTTTTGCAGAAGCATTGGTTGATACATCGGCCTTGCTATTAGCTAAGGAAGTTCCAATATTAAAGAAAAATATTGAACTTGAATATAAGGATATATTCCTACTAAACAATTTATATATAGGGGAAAAGGCGAAAAAATATCCTGACAAGCCTAAGGAGATAGCTCTTTCTTATAATGATTATCTAAGAATCTTTTTGATATCTGCAAGAAAAAAGGACTTATCCTTTCGAGGAATGGATTTAATACAAGAAAATATCAAGATAAGATACGAAGATACATTTCTAATTCAGAACTGTCTCTATGAATTTCAAGTTGAATCAAAGTTCTTAATAAAACCCAGATTTGCCAACATCTCATATGTAAGAGATATTATTAATAGTAGTAATGAAGCTTTTAATTATAAAACAGAATATATATATAGCTACTAAATTTTACTTTTGGTGACATGGAATGTCCGCTCTTCTAATTCTGTCAATTCTATTATTTTCAACCAATTAATTTACACATAATCTGTTGTAACAATTCTATATAAATCAAAGACGCTCTCTCCAAGAAATCATTTGCATATATATCAGTTTTTATAGAAGAACGGACATTCCATGTCACCAAAATAACTGTGAGGTATATTATTATGCAGGTAAAAGCATATAAAAAGGCATCAATTACAGTAGAGGCAGCATTAATACTACCTATATTTATCTGTTTCTTTCTAGTCTTTATGTATTTTTTTCAGATATTTTTAGTGCAAGAGCATATTCAATCAGCCATAACAAAGACAGGTCTTGAACTTGCTAAAGGTTCTTATCTATTTGACGATTTTGTAGATGTAGAAGAGGCTCTGGATTTTGATACAGATTTTCTTGACTTCCAGTGGGATCAAGAATTAAAGAACTTTGCTAGGGCCACCACAGAAGGGTTCCTTCTTAAGCAAATAGCACAAAAACATTTGGATGTAGCTTTAATAGATAATTCTTGCATAAAAGCAGGTTTTGAAGGTCTAAGCTTTTATGGATCTTCCCTACTAGGCCATGAAGATTCTATAGATATTATTGTAAGCTACAATGTTGAGATTCCAATAGATATCTTTGCTATTGGGGATATACCCATGATACAAAGAATAAAGCTAAGGGGATGGACAGGGCATAAAGTTCCTGCAAAGTATTTGATAGAAGATGAGGAATCAAAAAAGGATGGAACTATTGTCTATGTAACAAAGACAGGGTCAGCATACCATCTTAAAAAAAGTTGTTCTCATATATCGTTTTCCATAGAAGAAGTTTACGGAATACCAAATAGTAAGAGAAATAATAGTGGAGCAAAATATTATCCATGTAGCACTTGTTGCAAAGGTCATTCTGGGGATAATATAAATTATTATATTACAGCCTATGGGACCAGGTATCATGTAAAGAAAGAATGCTCTAGGATAGAAAGAAATGTGGAAGGGGTACTTTTATCAGAGCTAAAGGGAAAAACCTTATGTAAGCGGTGTAAAAAGAATTCTAATTAAGGAAGGAATGATTTTTTGTGGATAAGATAGTGGTAAATGGAATCATATGTGGATTGTTGCTTGTAAGCGCGGTACAAGATGGAATTCACAAAAAGATAAGCCTATGGATTGTGGTCCTAGGAGGGCTTGCCCTTTGTATATGCATACCATTTTGCAGATACTTATCTTTAGGAAGTAGGTTTGGGGGTCTTATACTAGGCCTTGGGATAATACTTCTTGGTAAAATTACAGGTGGAAAGATAGGGCTGGGAGATGGGCTTATATTATCTGTTATGGGACTAGGTTTAGGTTTATGGATGACCCTAGAGGTCTTTGCTTTAGCTTTGTTCTTTGCAGCCATTCTTTCCGTGATTTTATTAGTCTTTAAAGGGGCAAATATGAAAAAAGAAATTGCATTTATACCATTTTTGTTTATAGCTTATCTAATTATCTTACTTATATAAAGGGAAGGATATTTATATGAAGAAGTTTTATATTAAGAAGTCAAGCAAAGTTAGTGGAAACTATACAGTAGAGTTGGCATTGGTTTTGCCTATTGTCTTTATTATTATATTAGCAATTATTATATATGCCCTATACCTACATGATGTTTGTAAGATTCAAGGGGTGGTTAATCGTACATTATATAGGTCCGATGAGATTATAGACATGGAGGAATATCTACTGCAACAATTAGATGGCAATTTGTTTGTAACAGATATTACATATGTAGATGGTAAAAAGCAAGGGGGCAAGGTGTCTTTATTCCTAGAGGCGGAAAGCAAAGGAACCTTACTAGAGGGAAGCGGCTTTCTCCCTAAAAACAGGATTAAGATACAAGAGTCCAGTCCAGTGCATAAACCTGCTGATACAATAAGGATGGTAAGTGTAATCTTAGACACAGGATCAAAGATAAAGCTGAAAGTAGAATAAATTATATGGAGAGATAAATTATGGTAGTTGAATATATGCGAAGCTTACAAAAAAATCATATGATTATTAAAGAAATTAAAGAAGAGATAGTTGAAAGGGAGGAAGAGTTTTGTGTAAGGATGTTAGAGAAAAACACTATAGATAATATAGTTTATTGTGAAGAAAGAATTATTAATGGAGAAAAGCACTTATATTACGATATTACGTCAAAACAATCTTTTGACAATATATATATAAAAGCAACCATGTCTTATAGTCAGGTTAGAGAATTTTTATTAAATATTATTGATACAATAGAGATGGCTAGTGAGTATCTATTAAATGTGAATGATTTTATTCTTAAGGCGGAATATATTTATCTAGACTTAAAAAGTAGGGATGCAAACTTATGTTATCTTTCTGGCTACCATATGGATATTAAGGAACAGATGGGTGATCTTATGGAACATATGATGAACAGGGTTGACTATAAAGATAGGCAAGCGGTAGCCCTTGTATACGATTTATATGGAATATGCAAGGAGGATAGTTATACCTTTGCACATCTTAAGCAGACAATATTGTCCTCCAATAAAAAAGATGTGACCCAGGAGAGAAAGCAAGAAGTCAGTGAAAAGGCAAGTAATAAGGTAAGTAATAAGGTTAAAATTCCTGTTATGAAAGAAAAGACTATTGGTGAGGAAGAAGTATTGTACTATCCTATAAAAAACCATATTATTGCGGCAGTAGGAATTATTGGAGGGATATTTATCCTTGTAATTGGGTCCTATTCAGGGCTTATTTATAATAGCTTGGGAAAGGGGATAGATTATGTCAGGCTGTTTCTATTATTGATAATCTTACTATCACTTGAAGGATATTTGATGAAGCATCTATGGGACAAGAAAAACAAAGTAAGCAAAATCATAACAAAGGAAGAATACATAGAAGCAATTGAGCAGCCAGCCAGTCCCCAAGCGGCCCCTTATAAGCCCATGCCATCAAAAGAAAAATCCGAAGAAGAAGATGAGTATAACCCTACCTGCCTATTAAGTGATATAGAAGAAGATATAGAAAGGGAAAGCTCCTATTATTTGAAAGCTGTAAAAAAAGATGTCTATGAAACAATTCATATTAAGGAGTTTCCTTATTTTATTGGCAAAGTAAAAAAACAAATGGATTATTGTTTGGACTATCAGGGGGTAAGTCGCTACCATGCTAAAATTACAAGGGAAGATGACAAGTGCTATATTACGGACCTAAACTCTACCAATGGAACATGCTTAAACAATGACCTGATCCAGCCATATGAACCAATAGAAATAAAGGAGGGAGACCAAGTAACACTTGCCAATATAAAGTATAAACTCACCCTATCTTAATAATACCGTTGTAAAGTGGATAGCAATAATGTTACAATAAGGATAAATGATTTTACATGGTAAAAAATATGCTTAAGGCTACTATATAAAAGGTGAAAAAAGTATGAAGCCAATAGATGGGGTAAAGGAAATATTTCTTAATATGGGTTTTTCTAAAGTAGAGATGAATACAAATATTATACATCTCTTCTATAGACCTATGGGTGTTAAGGCGAATATTATTGCCTTACTTGACATTCCAATGGGAGATGAGCTAGATGTATATGAATATGAAGGCATTATTAATAGAGTTAAAAAAACTTTTAGAGATTATGGTTTTCAAGAAACTGAGTTTTTGGGACTCTTATATACTGAAAGAACAGAGTTTGCAAGACAGTTGGTATTAGATAATGATAGTCACTGGCTTATTGATTTAAAGTCCATGGAGCTTTTGATTTATGAGAATCAGAATAATGAATTTATGGAAGTAAGAGAAGCGGTGGAGATGTCTCTGGAAGGGAAGACTTATAGTAGATATGATATAAGACATAGGGAACCTTCTGAGAGAATAGTATGGTTTACTCTAATTAATACAGGGATTGTTATTATAAACATTATTATATATCTATTAGTCCATCACACTAGCCTTTTAGGGGAGACCAATGAAGTGCTAGGAAAGGGAGCCTTGTCTTGGTTTGTGATTAAATATGGTAATGAATATTATAGGCTCTTAACGTCTATGTTTTTACATTCTAATTTTTCTCATCTTATAAACAATATGATAATGTTGTTTTTTGTAGGAGATAAGTTCGAAAGGTCAGTAGGTAAGATAAAGTATATTATTATCTACTTTGGGTCTGGATTTCTTGCTGGGGCTACATCTATAGTTTATAATATGATTAATGATGAAGGATCTTTAACCTTTTCTGTTGGTGCATCTGGAGCTATTTTTGGAATAGTTGGTGGAATGCTCTATGTACTAATTAGTAACAAAGGTAAAGTAGAGGGCATCAGTACACGGCAGATATTATTTTTTGCAATATTTAGTTTGTATGGTGGGTTTTCTAATCAAAGAACAGATAATGCTGCCCACATAGGTGGTTTTATTGGTGGTATACTACTGGCCTTTATTATATACAGGGGGCCTCAAAAAAATAAGAAAATACAAGAAGAGAGGGAAGTCCATGAGAATTAATATTTACTATGGTGGTAGGGGTTTAATAGAGGATCCAACAATTTCAGTTATTAATAGAATTACAACGGTTCTTGAAGAAATCAGGGTTAAGGTTAAAAGGTATAATCTTTATGAAGAAAAAGATAGAATTACCATGCTTCCCAATACATTAAAAGATGTAGATGGAATAATACTTGCAACCACAGTGGAATGGATGGGAATCGGAGGCTTAATGCAGATGTTTTTGGATGCTTGCTGGCTTTATGCTGACAAGGAAAAATTAAGCAAGGTATATATGCTTCCTATTGCAATGTCTAACACCTATGGGGAAAGAGAGGCAAAGCTCACACTAATAAAAGCATGGGAACTTCTAGGGGGAATTCCTTGTAGTGGTTTTTCTGCTTTTGTTGAGGAGACTGTGGAATTTGAAACTAATCAGGAATATGGGATAATAATTGAAAGGAAAGCAGAGGATTTTTATAGGGCGATAAATCAGAACACAAAGATACTACCAGCTAGTAATACACTTATTAAACAAAAAATTTTTTCTAATAATTCTGTTGTGTTAACTCCACAAGAGAGCGAGCAACTTTCTAAGTATGCATCAGATGGAACTTATGTTAAAAAACAAAAAGAGGATATAGAAGAGTTAACAGAATTATTTAAAAATATGATGGATAATGATAGTGGACCAGATGAGGAATTTATAAAAAATCTGAGAGATAACTTTCATCCCTTAGAAGGCTTTTCTGCTAAATATAGCATAACAATAATTGATACTAAGAAGACAATAATTATTGAGATAAATAACAAGCGTTTGAAATGTTACTATGGAGAGCCTGCAGAAGCAGATGTTATAGCAAAAACCAGCCAGAGTGTAATGAGAAGGTTAGTCTTGGGACGGATTACCTTTCAAGGAGCATTTATGTCAGGAGACCTAACTGCTAAAGGAAACTTTAAAACACTTAGGGCCTTTGATCAGGTCTTTCAATTCAATATATTATAAAGTTATATTATAAGGGCAGCAGTATGGTAAAGGATGTTTCATCTTCTGACGAAGCTACTTTAATCGTTCCATAGTGAAGATTTACAATTCGCTCAACTATGGCAAGTCCAATGCCAGTGCCATCTTTCTTATATGTAATGTAAGGGTTAAATATTGTATGGATTTCATCTTCAGGAATTTGATTGCCATTATTGCAAAAGTCAAGGCAAAGTTTTGTAGGGACTCTTTCATTACCCGGTAGATATCTTAGTTTTATATGAATATAATCACCAGGAATAGTGGCGTCTATGGCGTTTTTAACTAAGTTGGAAAAAACCTGTTTGATCCTTGCACTATCACAAAAATAAGACCTGTAATAAGGCTCATCTTCTGGTGATACAATAAGTTTAAGGTCTTTATCCTGAGAAGAAGCCTGTGGTTCATAATTATTAACAATTTCATCAAGTAAGCTTATAAGATTGGAATCTTTTTTATTAATACAGCTACAAATGTTTAAAGTTGAAGCATCTGCCATAATACTTTCCATCTCCATGGCAAGGGTTTGTAATTGATTCCAGTATTTAAAGTCCTTGCTTTCAGGATGTTTCATTTCTATGTATTGTATTGTGCTTTTAATAATTGTTAAGGGATTCCTTAACTCATGAACCAATATACCTGTATTATTATTAAAAGTCTTAATCATATGCTGGACTACTACCTCAAAGTCAGGATTAGATTTGATCAAACATGTTATAGTATCATTATCAATTTTTGAATTCATAAAATGTCCCCCTTGTTTACTATATACTCAACATAATATTAACATATTTAACAACTTATTACTAATACATGATATCAAAGAAGTAGAGCTAATGCAAGAAGGAAAAAACAAAGAAAAGTCATGGGAGGTGTTACAATGGAGGAAAACTGTATCTTCTGTAAGATAATTAAGGGACAAGTCCCATCTAATACTGCATATGAAGATGAGGATTTTAAGGTGATTTTAGATAATGGACCAGCCAATAAGGGTCATCTTATTATGTTGCCTAAAAGACACTGCACTAATCTTTTTGACTTAGATGAGATAAGTGCAAAAGGTGCTTTACAAGTGGCACAGAAGGTAGCCAGGGTATTACAAAAAGAGCTGAATTGTGATGGAATTAACATCTTGCAAAATAACGGAGAAGCAGCAGGACAAAGTGTTTTTCATTTTCATATTCACATAATTCCTAGATATAATCAAGACCAGGTGAATATTACCTGGAAGCAAGTTGAATATCAAGCTGATCAAGCAAAGGAATTAGCAGAAAAGATAAAACGGCACTTTTAAAGTGCCGTTTTATTTATTAGATTAATAATAATCTCAATTGAATTATTTAAGTTACTTTCCTTCATGGATTTTATATAGGACTGACGGTTATCCATGACTTCTTCTATTGCTTGTAATAGACTGGCAACACCTAAGTTTTCTTCTAAAAGAAGATAGGAATAGCCCTGACTTTCAAAAGATTCCCCATTAAGTATCTGGTCTCCTCGGCTTGCTCCTTGTGAAAGTGGAATTAGGATATTTGGTTTCCTTAGGGCTAAAAACTCACAGATAGCATTTGCCCCAGCACGAGATATAACTAGGTCAGCAGCGGCAAGCAAATCATTTAGCTCATCACTAATGTATTCAAACTGGACATATCCTTTAGTATTTTTCAGTTTTTCATCTATATTACCTTTGCCGCAAAGATGAATCACCTGGTAATCACGAAGTAGTGTAGGGAGCATGTTGCGAACTACCCTATTAATTGTCCTTGAGCCAGAACTACCACCAATGGCCATAATTACAGGTTTATTAGCAGTAAAGCCACAGAAATCAAGACCTTTTATCTTATTGCCAGAAAAAAGTTCTTTCCTTATAGGTGTACCTGTCAAGACGGCCTTTTCTTCAGGCAAATGGCTGATAGTTTCAGGAAAGTTAGCACAGACTTTTTTAGCAATGGGAATAGATATCTTATTGGCTAAGCCTGGTGTCATATCTGATTCATGTATTATAACTGGTATTTTATATTTTTTCGAAGCCATAACTACGGGAACTGTTACAAAGCCACCTTTGGAAAATATAATATTGGGATTTAAACTCTTAATTAGTTTCCTAGCTTCTCTTATTCCTTTGTATACTCTAAAAGGGTCTGTAAAATTCTTTACATCAAAATAGCGCCTAAGTTTACCGGAAGAAATACCATGATAGGGAATATTCTCTTTTTCAATTAGTTGTCTTTCGATTCCATTATATGAACCAATATAATGAATGTCATAACCTGATTTTTTAAGTTCCGGTATCAGCGCGATGCAAGGTGTAACGTGTCCAGCGGTACCGCCGCCGGTAAGTACAATTCGTTTCATGAAAAATCCTCCATTTAATGCTTTTATAATAATTAGATATACTTTATTATCTAAGGATTATACTAAGCTATATTTTATCCTAAAGGCCTAACTTTTGCAAATGATTTTGATGTCATGAAGCAATTGAAATAATACGGCCTATCAGTTACAATGTTTTTACATGATGAAAGTAAGCGTAGGTCAATGGAGGAGAGTATGATGAGGAAACTTGGAATTATTGGTGCCATGGAAGAAGAAGTAGATAGATTAAAAGAGCAGATGGACAAGGTTAATGTTCAAACAATAGCCTCTATGGATTTTTACCAAGGATATATTGGAGAAAAAGAGCTAGTAGTTGTTCGAAGTGGAATAGGTAAAGTCAATGCAGCAATTTGTTGTCAAATATTAATTAATATATATGATATTGATGCTGTTATTAATACAGGAGTTGCAGGCTCCCTAAGAAATGATATTGATATTACAGATATTGTGCTTTCTAAGGATGCTATTCAACATGATGTGGATGCTAGAGGATTTGGTTATGAAAAAGGGGTTATTCCCAGAATGGACCGTTCAAACTTTATAGCAGATGAAAAATTAATAAAATTAGCACAATTAGTATGTGAACAAGAAATTCCAGAGGTTGGAATACATCTAGGTAGAATAGTTACTGGAGACCAATTTATCTCAGACGATATTAGTAAAGAAGAAATAGTTGAGGAATTTGGAGGATATTGTACTGAGATGGAAGGGGCTGCAATAGCACAGGTAGCTTATTTGAACCAAAAACCATTTTTGATTATTAGGGCAATATCTGACAAGGCAGACCATAGTGCAGAGATGGATTATTCCGAATTTGAGGAAGTAGCAATCAATAATACTATGAAACTTCTACTGGGAATGATTGAAAGCTGCTAAAGGTCTATTAAGAACAGAGCTTATGGGAGGTTATATGAAATATCAAGAGAGTGTATCTGATATAATTAATAATATAGAGAAAGCTATTGTAGGAAAAAGAGAAGTAATTAAGTTATCTCTTATAAGCTTACTGGCAGGAGGACATCTTCTACTAGAAGATGTCCCTGGTGTGGGAAAAACCACTTTAGCTAAAACAATTGCTCAAACAATTAATTGCGGTTTTACTCGAATACAGTTTACCCCAGACACCCTACCTAGTGATGTAACAGGCTTGTCCATCTATAACATGCAAACAGGCTCTTTTGAATATTCCAAGGGAGCAATTATGAATAATATTGTATTGGTAGATGAGATTAACCGGACATCACCAAAGACCCAGGCAAGTTTACTAGAGGCTATGGAAGAAAAACAAGTTACCGTTGATGGGGTAACACGTCACCTAGAAAGTCCATTTATGGTTATAGCTACTCAAAATCCCATAGATTATCTAGGTACATATAATTTGCCAGAAGCCCAGTTAGATAGATTTATGATGAAGCTTTCCATAGGATATCCCCAGATATCAGATGAGATGACTATGGCCAGCCGGTACATTAAGGGGGATCTTCATAATAAATTAGAAGCGGTTGTTGATGGAGATAGAATTGTTCAAATGCAGTGGGAAGTTAAGCAAGTAAAGGTTAATCAAGATATTATTAATTATACAAGCAGGCTGATAGAGGCAACGAGAAATGATAACAAGATTAGCTTAGGTGCAAGCCCTAGGGCTACTCTTGCCCTTCTTCGGGCATCACAAGCCCTAGCTTATGTGGAGGGAAGGAATTTTTGTATACCAGATGATATTATTAATCTAGTAAAGCCAGTAATCTCCCATAGGCTTATTCTTTCCCCAGAAGCCAGATTATCTTCTAGTAAAACACAAGACATACTTAACAATATAATAGGCAAGATTCCAGTACCAGTTCTTGATAAGTATTAACTTTTTAGGAATGGGGTTTTATGAAAACAAATCGATTGATCTGCATAATAACTATAATAGGCTTTGGAATATTTGCCTCTTACTATGGAGGAAATGTTTCTTATGCCCTTTTTTATTTGTCATTATTAGTCCCGCTGGTAGCTTTTTTATATACCCTATATGTATATGTCCGTTTCAAGATATATCAATCCATGGATAATTATAAGGTTGTTAAAGGGGATTGGAATGACTATTCATTTGTAATAGGAAATGAAGATTATATTACTTATCAAAATATCAGGGTAAAGTTCTTTAGTGATAAGTCAACTATAGACCAGGCTGATCAAATTATGGAATACAGCCTAACTCCCAATAAAAGTGACAAGTTAGAAAGTAAGATAAGGTGCAATTATAGAGGTGAATATGCTGTTGGGATAGAGTCGGTTGAAGTGACAGACTTTTTGTATCTCTTTTCAATTACATATCCACTACTAACAAAGATGAGGGTAGTAGTCCTACCAAGAGTTACGAATTTGGCCAATCTTGGAATTGCTCCCCCTGAGCTAGACGTGAAAAACCCAGTGTTTTATAGTGATAACACAGAAGAAGAATTAGATTCAGAAATCCGAAACTATTATCCGGGGGATAATAAAAAGAGGATACATTGGAAGGCATCAGCAAAATTAGGGGAGTTAGTCAGTAGAAAATATTATTATAGGCCTAAGTCTAAGATTGTATTATATATGGACCTTATGAAGGTGGATGAAGATGAACTTCAAACTATAATAATAGAAGATAAGATTATAGAAAGTGTATTAGCTATTGCAAATTATTATTCACAAAGAGAAACTCCTTCCCAGCTTATATATTATATAAATGAATTAAAAAGCTTAAACATCTCTTCAAGGGAAGAATTTCAAGCGTTTTATGATGTTTGCGCAAGAATTGAATTTGGTGAAAGTCTTCCAGTTAGTGAGATAATTCAAGAGCACTTGTTAAGGGGAGAGGAAGGCCTATTTATTCTTGTAGCCACTCATATTCTAAGTAAAGAACTTTATCTTGTGGCTCAAGAAGCCCTTACTAAGGGAAATAACTTTACTATATTATTTATTAGTGATGATATATCAGAAGAAGTAAAAAAAGTTATATGGGAACTAAGGTCAATAGGAGCTTACGTCTATCAAATTATGTCAGAGGATGATATTGATGATGTTATTGGATAAGGATAAGGGACATAATATATATACCAGTATCTTAAGCATAGCATTAACCTGGGCTGTACTTGTATTTGTTGACCATTTTTATCAGCTTAGGCTATCACTTGTATTATCTGGATTTACTGCTTTATTGTGTGGACTTCTAATATATATATATGATAATAATCGTAAAAACCCTATTACATACCTGATATTATTAACGATGGCAGCAGGGATTGCCTTGTATGTTTGGATAGGGGGTATTGAACCGTTAAGATGGTTAGACAAGATTTATGACTGGATCTTAAATTATAATGGTTCAAGAGAATTATATGTAGGCAGTTATGCTATTTTTATTATTATAGTTATAGGACTTCTTTTATCAATAATCTTATATATTTTACTTAAGAATTACATTGCAAGAATCATTATGTCAATAATTATTCTTATGTTGATGATAGTGGCCAGTGTTCAAGGGGTCGAAGTCCCTAAAATAGTAGTGGCTATGGTTGTATTTTATATCTTGAGTATTATAGTTGAACTGTCTAGTAAACAATACAAAAAAAAGTTGGGCATAGAAGAAAAAAAAGAAGGTGTCTTATATCTTATGATCATATGCTTAATTCTTGCACTGCTATCAACAAGCCTGCCTTCTAAGGAAGAGCCTATACAGTGGCTTAGCATAAGAAGGGTCTACAATAATGTAAAGACACAAATAAATCATTGGCAGCTGGATTGGAAGATTTTCAGAGGAAGGGAAAGTGATGAGTTTGGACTGTCTATTACTGGGTACTCAGAAGGAGATAGAAAACTAGGCAGTGGTGATATTATTAGGGATGATAATATTGCCCTTATGATTTCTGGGACAGAAAGCAGTGATCCCCTTTATCTTACTGGCTCTGTAAGCAGTATTTACACAGGGGACAAATGGAAAAAAAGTCCTTCGTATCAGATAGATAATTATGAGGAATATAGGCTTGACTATATGGAGATGCTTTATGGGCTTTCTAGAACAAATGAAGAGGTTCTGACAAAAGAGCGGATAGTTAGAAGAAGAGCCTTTAATCTCACATATAAAAATATAGCAACAAAAACTGTTTTCTATCCACTAAAATTCACTTGGGCTAGCTGGCATAAGAATGATAAATTATTGACAGAAACAGCCAACATATCATCTCCATCAAGAATAGACAATGAGTGGAAGTTGCATTATACCTTCTATGAGATGAATCAGAATGGTGATTCATTTTACAAAATGATGTTAGAACTTGATGATTTTTCTTATGAAGATAAAGAAGTAGTTAATATAGAAAGAACAAAAGAGATAGAAAAAGAATTATTTAAACATTCTCAAGCAAAGGGTATAGTAGAAGTGGAAGGCCTATATGACCTGTTGAAAGAAAGATCGGAAGTGATTTATAGGGAATATTTGAATCTGCCAGAAGAACTTCCTGACAGGGTAAGGGATTTGGCTGATGAACTTACTAAAGGGTTTACTAGCGATTATGAGAAATTAAAGGCTATTGAAACTTATCTAAGGGGATATTCTTATACTTTGACCCCTGGAGGAATACCAAAGGGTGCAGACTTTGTGGACAATTTTTTATTTGAAAAGGCTGAGGGATATTGTACTTCTTTTGCATCTGCAATGGCTGTCCTAGGTAGGTGTATAGGGGTCCCTACAAGATATGTAGAAGGTTTCCTTGTTAACTTTGATGATACAGATAATAATAGGATCTATCCTGCTAGAAATAGTAATGCCCATGCCTGGGCAGAAGCATATATAGAAGGCTTTGGCTGGGTTCCTTTTGAAACTTCACCAGGTCAATATAGCTCTAGATATAACAGTTGGATTAATTGGAGGGATAGGGAGGCTATACATGGAGATAAAATAGAATTGCCTATAGATCGATATGAACCTCCAACTGCTGTTATAAGGCCCCCTATAGAAGAGGTGGAGGATGAAGTTGATGAATCTGAAGTGGGGGAATTCTGGTCCCTGATTTTTATGTTAATAATTACATTTGCCATGTTTGCCTTATTACTAGTTTTTTATTATCTGTTTTTAAAGAAGAGATATAAAAAGGAGTTTTCAAATGCTAGCTATAGTAAGAAGACTTATATGTTGTTTATAAGAATATTGAGATTGCTGAATTATGAAAGGTTTGAGCTAGAAGTCCAGGAAACTATATTGGCCTTATCCCATAGGATTGGGGACTCTTATGAATATGATGGGATAAGATTTGAAGAGGTTGCTAGGATTTATATGCGTTACCGCTATGGGGAAGAGGACTTGTTAGAAGAGGACTATAGGCAGATGGCTGTATTCCATGATGGTTTATTGGAGGAGAGAAGGAAGAGGGTAAGTAGGCTTAAGTTTGCGATGGAGGATCTTATGTTATTGCGGGTGTGGGGGGATATTTTTGCAAGCTAGGGGCTGATTGGGTACGGAACAATATAAATAATGCTTTTTTCAACCCGCTCCCGCTTGATTGATGCACGTATGCAGTAAAACCACAAAAAGCGTGGTTGTAAGATTGTGTGAAGCACAATCTTACTGTGGGTTGTAGAGGACACAACCTAAGTACTGACGGCATCAAACAGTTGAAAAAAGCATTATTTATATTGTTTTCATATTGTTTTGGGGTGGATAATATAATGTAGTAACATATTTTATTTGGAGGGCCTGTGAAGAAAGTTTTGACTAAGTCTTTGATTGTATGTGTTGGGGTACTTGTTTTTCCGTTTGTTATTACTTTGATGTTATCCTCTAGCTCTAAGGATTCGGGTTTTTTTGATCATATGGATTTTGAAATATATTCTGAAAAGAATGGTGTTAAGGAAAAGTTGGATTTTAATGACTATTTAATTGGTGTAATTGCAGCAAATATGCCTGCTGGATACCATTTGGAATCATTAAAGGCGCAAGCAGTAATTATTAGAACCTATGCCCTACATAATATTTCATTATTGGCAGAAGAAGATCCAGGGAAAAAGAAGTTTACTAGTTCTGAACTGGGCTTATCATATATTGATTTAAATGATATGGATCAATACTGGGGTAGTGATGAGTACCTTAATTATTTTACAAAGTTAGAGAATTCTATTTATGGTACCCAAGGGCAGGTTCTTACCTATAATAGTGAATTGATTTTACCGGTGTTTTTTTATACAGGCTCAGGCTTTACTCGTAGTGCCTCTGAAGCTTGGGGTATTGATATCCCATATCTAATTAGTGTTTCTAGTAAAAAAGATGTTACTTCAATAGATTATTTGAAGATAACGGAACATGATGTTGGTGAAATTGTTCAACTTATAAATGGATATTATGATATTAATATTTTAGAAGATGAATTTTTCAATAGTGTTAAGGTTGCTAGTCGTGATAGTGTGGGTTATGTAACCCGAGTGGACCTTGGTAAGCAGACTGTTTCTGGTGAAGAGTTTGCAAAAGTTATAGGGATTAATTCTAATCATTTTTATATAGAGGATTATGAGGGAATGGTTCGTATTATATGTACTGGTGTAGGCCATGGAATTGGCTTGAGCCAGTATGGGGCCAATGCAATGGCTGATGATGGGTATCCCTATAAGGAAATCCTTGCCCACTACTACCCTGGAACAAAGCTATCCGAATATAAGTCAAATGATAAGTTTGTTGACTAACTTGTGCCAAAAGC
>CAZPWO010000026.1:0-23000 GCA_964590525.1 uncultured Herbinix sp.
AATTACAGGGAGACCTTAACATCCCTATTACAAATCTTATATATGATTCCAGAAAGGCCACTAAAGGAAGTGTCTTTGTTTGCATATCTGGTGCACTAACAGATGGGCATAGTTATATTAATGATGTGGTTAAAAAGGGGGCAAAGGCTCTTGTTGTTGAAAGGGATATTGACTGCCCAGAAGGACTTACAGTAATTAAAGTCTCAGATGCAAGGAAGGCTCTTGCATACATGTCAGCGGCATACTTTGGCTATCCAGCAGACAAACTTACCACAATCGGCATTACTGGAACCAAGGGTAAGACCACAACTAATTATATGATGAAATCTATCCTAGAGGCTGTTGGGATAAAGACTGGATTAATTGGTACAATTGAGATGATTATAGGAGATGAGCTTATTCCTTCTAGTCACTCTACACCAGAATCCTATATTATTCACCAAACATTTGCTAAGATGGTGGAGGCAGGTTGTCAAGCAGTAGTAATGGAAGTGTCTTCTCAAGGGCTAATGCAAAGTAGGGTAGAGGGGATTGAATTTGACTATGGTATATTTACAAACCTTCAGCCAGACCACATAGGAGAACATGAGCATAAGGATTTTGAAGATTATCTATATTGGAAGAGCAGATTATTTCATCAGTGTAAGATAGGAATACTTAATATAGATGATATCCATTATGATGAGATATTACAGGGGCACACCTGTAAAGTGGAGACCTTTGGATTTTCTAAAAGAGCTGATATAAGGGCATCTAAGGCAAGGCTTATTAAAGAACCAGGAAACTTAGGTATAGCCTATAAGGTGGAAGGGCTACTTGGCTTAGATGTGGAGATTAATATGCCAGGCAGCTTTAATATATATAATTCCCTATGTGCTATAGCTGTATGTAGACATTTTGATCTAGGGGCAGAGGAAATCAAGAAAGCTCTTAAGGATATTAAGGTTAGAGGCAGGGTAGAGCTGGTTCCTGTGTCTGATGGATTTACTATTATGGTTGATTATGCACACAATGCCATGAGCCTTGAAAGTTTACTTAAAACCCTTAGGGAATATGAGCCAGAGAGGCTTATATGCCTATTTGGATGCGGAGGGAATAGGGCAAAAGGTAGAAGGTTTGAGATGGGTGAAATATCATCCAAGCTAGCAGATCTTACTATTGTTACATCAGATAATCCTAGAGATGAAGAGCCACAAGACATAATTAATGATATAATAGTAGGTATTAAAAAAGGTCCTGGTAGATATATTGAGATTCATGATAGAAAAGAGGCAATAATATATAGCCTAGAACATGCTCAGGAGGGAGACCTTATAGTAATTGCAGGTAAGGGGCATGAAGATTATCAGGAAATTAAGGGTGTGAAACACCATATGGACGACAGGGAGTTAGTAATGGAATACTTCAGTTAGATATAGAAATTAACCAAGGAGGACTTATATGTCGATACAATTATATGCAGACATTATAATAGATATTTCCCATGAGAATTTAGATAAGACATATCAGTATGCCATCTTGGATAAGGATGTAAAAGATGTAGCCATAGGCGCACAAGTGCTTGTACCTTTTGGTAGGGGCAACCGTGAAATAGGAGGCTTCATAGTAGGGACTTCTACAAAGGCTAAGATTGATCCTAAGAGAATCAAGCCTATTACTGAGATTTTAGTAGATGAGCCAGCCATAGAAAGTCAGCTAATTTATCTGGCATACTGGATGAAAGAGACTTTCGGGGGAACCATGAATGACTCTCTTAGGGCTGCCTTACCAGTTAAAAGGGCAATTAAAGCTAAGGAAGAAAAGACAGTGCTTTTAGCTGTGGAACATGATGAAGCTAAGGAGTTTTATGGAGAATCCCTTAGAAGAAATAGTAAAGCTAGGGTAAGACTCCTAGAAAGATTATTAGAAGAAGATACTTTAGACCATAGGGAAGTGGTTGGCAAACTAAAGATTCCTTATTCTACCCTTAAGGATTTGGAAGAACTAGGGGTTATTAAGGTGATTAGTAAGCAAATTTATAGAAACCCCATAAAGTCTAAAGACTTATCTTATAAGCATGTAGTCTTAAATAATGAGCAAAGCTATATAGTAGATAATATTATAGATGACTATGATAATGGTTCCAGGGGAAACTACCTTATTCACGGAGTTACTGGAAGTGGGAAAACTGAAGTCTATATGGAAGTTATAGATAGAGTTATTAAAGATGGTAAGCAGGTAATTATGTTAATTCCGGAGATTGCCTTAACCTATCAGACTGTAATGCGGTTTTATAGGCGCTTTGGAGATAGGATTACTATAATGAATTCTAAGATGTCTCAAGGTGAAAGATACGATCAATTTGAAAGGGCAAAAAAAGGTGAGATAGATATTGTTATTGGCCCAAGGTCTGCCTTGTTTGCTCCCTTTAAGGATTTGGGGCTTATAGTTGTTGATGAGGAACATGAGTCTAGTTATAAAAGTGAGCTTACTCCTAAGTACCATGCTATTGATGTTGCTATTAAAAGGGCAGAGATGGTAGGAGGGTCTGTTATCTTAGGTTCTGCAACCCCTTCACTAGAGTCTTATAGTAAGGCCAAAAGTGGAGATTACAAATTATACAAATTAAGCAAAAGGGCAAAGTCTGCCCAGCCCCCTAAAGTGTGGATTGCTGACCTTAGGGAGGAACTTAAGAAGAAAAACATGTCTATATTTAGCGAGAAACTAAAAGAACTTATTACAGATCGCCTGGATAAAAAAGAGCAGATAATGATTTTCTTGAATCGTCGTGGTTTTTCTGGATTTGTCTCTTGTAGATCTTGTGGACATGTAATGAAATGTCCACATTGTGATGTGTCTCTAACATCCCATAACAAGGGAAGACTTATGTGCCACTACTGTGGATATGGGGAAGGGTTTCCTGATATCTGTCCTTCTTGCAAGTCCAGGTATATTGCTACATTTGGTACAGGAACCCAGAAGGTTGAGGCCATGGTTAGAAAAGAGTTTCCAGGGGCCAGGGTACAAAGGATGGATATGGATACAACTAGACATAAGGGTGGACATGAGAAGATTCTTAAGTCATTTGCAAATCAAGAAACTGATATACTAGTGGGAACACAGATGATTGTCAAAGGCCATGATTTTCCTAATGTGACCTTGGTAGGCATAGTGGCAGCAGATCTTTCCTTACATGTTGGTGACTTTAGAGCTTCTGAAAGAACATTTCAGTTACTATGCCAGGCAGCAGGCCGGGCAGGTAGAGATAGAATACCAGGTGAAGTTGTAATTCAGACATACCAGCCAGAGCATTATAGCATCACATGTGCAGCTGATGGTGACTATGAAGCATTTTATGAGAAAGAGATGTTTTTTAGGAATATGATGAATTATCCCCCGGCGGCTCATATAATGTTAGGATTAGTTACATCCAAAGATGAGGAAAAGGCAGATAAGGCCATAGTATATATAGGGGATCTTATAAAAGACTTGGTTAAGGATAAGGAATCTCAAGTGCAGGTTATAGGACCAGCTCCAGCATCTTTATCTAAAGCAAATGATATCTATCGCAGAGTAATATATGCAAAGTGTAAGAATTATGATATACTAGTAGAGTTAAAGAATGTTTTAGAAGAAAGATTTATAGAATCAAAATCGGGGCAAGGATGTAACCTGCAATTCGATTTTAATCCTATGAACAGTTATTAATTATATATTGACTTGGAAGGAATGATTATATGGCATTAAGAAATATTAGAACAATTGGTGATCCGGTTTTATTAAAGAAAAGTAGACCAGTAAAGAAGGTTAATGATAGATTACTTATATTAATTGATGATATGTTAGAAACTATGTATGACAGAGCTGGTGTTGGCCTTGCTGCCCCACAGGTGGGGATATTACAAAGAGTAGTTGTAATAGATGTCTCTCCTGAAGGAGATGACCCAATTATATTGATTAACCCAGAGCTTATTGAAGCTGATGGAGAGCAGGTCGGTGATGAAGGTTGCTTAAGTGTTCCTGGTAAAGTGGGAACAGTGGCAAGACCTGAACAGGTTAAGGTAAGGGCTTATAATAAGGATATGGAAGAGTTTGAAGTAGAAGGTAGTGGCCTTTTAGCAAGGGCTTTATGCCATGAGATTGACCATTTGAATGGGATATTGTATGTAGACAAGGTTCAAGGAGACATACATGATGTAGAAACACTTGATGATGAATTAGATGAAGAGTAGGATATAGATTGGATTTTAAGGCTGATAATTAGAAAGAAGGTGTATTTATGAAGATAATTTTTATGGGAACCCCTGATATAGCAAGAAGAATTTTAGATGAAGTGATAAAATCTGACCATGAAGTGATTGCTGTTGTTAGCCAACCTGACAGGAAAAAAGGAAGAGGAAAGCAAATGAGTCCTACACCGGTTAAGGAGTTGGCGCTTTGGCATGAATTAACGATATATCAACCAGAAAAAGTTAGGGAAGAAGGATTTATAGATGAAGTAAGAAGGTTGGCGCCAGATATTATAGTGGTAGCAGCCTTTGGACAGATATTACCTAAGGAGCTTTTGGATATACCTACTTATGGTTGTATCAATGTTCATACATCTCTTTTGCCAAAATATCGGGGAGCTTCACCTATACAGTATGCAATAATAGATGGAGAAAAAGAAACAGGAGTTACAATTATGCATATGGATGTTGGCCTAGATACTGGGGATATTATATTGCAGAAGAAGATTCAGATCCAAGCTGATGAGACAGCAGGAAGTCTTCATGATAAACTGGCTGATCTAGGAGCATTAGCATTGATAGAAGCCTTAGGTGATATTGAAGCTGGTAAAGCTAAAAGAATAGAGCAAGATGATTCAAAAGCTACTTATGTTAAAATCTTAGATAAGAAGATGGGAGAAATTGATTTTACCAAGTCGGCTGTTCAAATTGAAAGAATGATTAGAGGACTTAATCCTTGGCCAAGTGCATATACTTTTCTTGATGGTAAGAGCCTAAAGATATGGAAGGCTGAGGCCATTGAGGGAGAATCGGGAGAAAGTGGTAAGATTGTTGACGTTAAAAAGGATGGTATCTTTGTTATGACTGGTAAGGGCTTACTTATTATTAAAGAGCTACAGTTGGCAGGGAAAAAAAGAATGACCACAGAGGCATTTCTTCTTGGATATGAGATTGACAAGGGAACGATTCTTGGCAAGGGAGATTAGTAAGTTTTATAAAAACTTTATTATATAATCAAAATAATTTCACAATAGTATAGTATAATTATGAAGGTGAAGCAAAAGGTTTTAATTAATTTAACAATTAATTAATCTAATAATTTATATATAGAAGGAAGGTGTAATAATGGGACTTTATCCGTTTTTATATGATCCCACTTATATACTTGTGATTCTAGGGGTGATTTTATCTGTAATAGCATCAGCTAGGGTTAAAAGCACATTCTCCAAGTATTCACAGGTAAGAAGTATGTCAGGGCTTACAGGAGCACAAACTGCCCAAAAAATATTAAACAATGCAGGAATTCATGATGTAGTAGTGGAAAGGGTATCTGGTCAGCTAACAGATCATTATGATCCTAGGAAAAAGGTTCTTCGTTTGTCTGATTCTGTCTATGGGCAAAGTTCTATAGCGGCTGTTGGTGTTGCAGCCCACGAGTGTGGACATGCAATTCAACATAATGTAGGATATGGACCATTAAAGTTTAGGAGCACTTTGGTTCCGGTTGCAAACTTTGGTTCAAAGCTATCATGGCCTTTAATTATACTTGGCATAATATTAGGAGGTTCTCAGACCCTTATATATGCAGGCATTATTCTCTTTTCTGCAGCAGTGCTTTTTCAACTAGTAACTTTACCAGTGGAATTTAATGCTTCTAAAAGAGCAGTAGTAAGACTTAGGGAAGATGGAATTTTATCAGCTAGTGAATTACCTCATTCAAAGAAGGTTCTTCAAGCGGCGGCTTTAACTTATGTAGCATCCGCAGCAGCAGTTATACTGCAATTACTGAGGCTGATTATTTTATTTGGAGGAAGAAGACGTGACTAGTTCAAAACATAGTAAGGTTGATGGTCGTGAGATAGTTTTGCACATGCTGATTGAGAGCTTGGAAGATGGCAAGTTTAGTCATATGGTTCAAAACAATGCATTAAAAAAGTATCAATATCTTGAAAAGCAAGAAAGGTCATTTATATCTAGATTATATATAGGAACTGTAAAGTCTTATATTACTCTGGACTATATTATTGATGAGTTTTCCAAGCTTTCTGTAAAAAAAATGAAACCGCTTATTCGCAATCTGTTAAGGTTAAGTGTCTACCAGATCTTTAAGATGGATCAGGTTCCTGACTCAGCAGCTTGCAATGAAGCGGTTAAAATTATTAAAAGGAGCAAATATAAAAAACTTTCAGCTTTTGTTAACGGAGTTTTAAGAAATATAGTAAGGAACAAAAACAATATAAAATTTCCGAGTTTAGAAAAATCTCCTGAGAAATATCTAAGTGTTATCTACTCAGTCCCTGAGTGGTTAGTTGACTTGATGATAAAACAGTATGGAACTGAGATATCAGAAAGGGTTTTTTCGGCTTCTTTAGATGAAAGGAGGACAAGTATAAGGTGTAATCAAAAAAAGGTGACTCCTAAGCAGTTAATAGATCATTTTGAGGAAGATAAGATAGTTTGGGAGCAAAGTCCTATATTAGATTATGCATTTAATATAAGTGGATATGATTATCTGGAAAAAGAAAAATCCTTTAAAAAGGGCTTATATGCAGTACAAGATGTTAGTTCTATGTTGGTATGTGAGGCAGCAGGGATAAAGGACGGGGACTATATAATAGATGTTTGTGCAGCACCAGGAGGTAAGGCCCTTCACGGGGCTGAGAAGGGCAAATTAGTATCAGCCAGAGATTTAACCCAGAGGAAGATTAGTTTTATAGATGAAAATATACTTCGAATGGGCTTTGATAATGTTGAAACTATGGTCTGGGACGCAACTAAGAAGCATGAAGGCAGTATCCAGAAAGCAGATATAGTAATTGCAGACTTACCATGCAGTGGTTTGGGTGTTTTAGGAAAAAAAGCTGATATAAAATATCAAATGTCCCAAAAGCAGTTGTCACAGTTGGTGGATCTACAAAGGCAGATACTTGAAGTTGTAAAAGACTATGTAAAACCAGGGGGTATATTAATATATAGTACTTGCACACTTAATAAGGAGGAAAACATAGGAAATATGGATTGGTTCTTGGAAAACAACCAAGAATTTAAGCCAGAGAGCCTAGAAGAATACCTACCGAAAAGTCTTGATTCAGATACAAAGGGACTAGGTTATCTGCAATTGATACAAGGAGTTGACCAGACAGATGGATTTTTCTTAGCAAGAATGAGAAGAGACAAATAAAATATGACAAAACTCAGTGTTATGATAGGAAGTGAGTATTATGGATATAAAATCCTTGTATATGGATGAAGTAATTCAAGAGATGAAAAAAATGGGACAGCCGGAATTTAGAGGAAAGCAATTATTTCAGTGGCTCCATGTTAAGTTAGCTAGGACTTATGATGAGATGACTAATTTACCAAAGAACTTGAGAGATACACTTAAGGAAAGTTACCCCCTAATCGATCTTGACGAGGTGGATTCTTTACATTCACAGGAAGATGAGACTATAAAATATCTTTTTAAACTTGATGATGATAATGTTATTGAGTCTGTACTTATGAAATACAAGCACGGCAATACTGTATGTATATCTTCTCAAGTGGGATGTGAGATGGGTTGCACTTTTTGTGCATCAACTATAGGAGGTAAAAAAAGGGATTTGTTAGCTTCTGAGATGTTAGACCAAGTCTACAGGATTCAGGCAATGACTGGTGAAAGAATCTCTAATGTGGTTGTTATGGGTGTAGGAGAACCTTTTGACAATTATGACAACTTAATACGATTTCTGCGGATTTTAACAGATGACAATGGCATCAATATTAGTGGCAGAAGTATTACAGTTTCAACATGTGGTATTCCGGATAGAATCAGAGATTTTGCTAAAGAGGGGATGCCTATTACCTTGGCGCTTTCTCTTCATGCTCCTAACAATGACCTTAGAAAACAGATGATGCCTGTGGCTAAAAGATATGATTTAGATGATGTTATGGATGCATTTAAATTGTATTATGATGAAACGGGTAGAAGACTTACTTTTGAATACTGTTTGGTGGATGGCCTTAATGATGAAGAAGAACATGCTATAGAGCTGGCTAAGCTAGTTAAGGGTTTGAATTGCCATGTGAATCTTATTCCTATTAATCCGATTAAAGAGAGAGATTATAGGCAGTCGAAAAACATAAAAATACAAATGTTTAAAAAAATACTTGAAATAAACAAAATAAATGTTACTATTAGAAGAGAAATGGGAGCGGACATTGATGCGGCTTGTGGACAATTAAGAAAAAGCTACATAGATGAGACGTCCCATTAACAGGGGAATTTATGTGAGGAGGTGCAGACTTGAAAGCATTTTCAATTACAGATATTGGTGAAAGAAGAGAAACTAATCAGGATTATGTATATTGTAGTGACAGGCCCATTGGAAAACTGGCTAATTTATTTATTGTAGCAGATGGAATGGGAGGTCATAATGCAGGTGATTATGCTTCAAAGTTCTGTGTAGAGTTTTTCACACAACAAATTAAGGATAGCAATTTGGAGTCACCAATTGCTATGATTGATGCTGCGATAAATGCAACTAATGAGAGGTTGCGTAATATAGCACAAGAACAAACAGAATTTGAAGGCATGGGAACTACATTAGTAGTGGCAACTATAATTAATAAGGTCATGTATGTTGCTAATGTTGGTGATAGTAGACTATATGTAATTGATGATGGTATTAAACAAATTACAGAAGATCATAGTTTAGTAGAGGCTATGGTAAGAAAAGGTGAAATCGATCGATTTTCAGCTAAAGAGCATCCCAACAAGAACATAATAACACGGGCAATAGGAGTAAATGAAACCGTGGAAGCAGACTTTTTTGAGGTAGACTTATTAGAGGGTGAAAGGGTACTTATATGTTCTGATGGTTTAACTAATATGCTTGATGATGAGGATATTAAAAACATAATAACTGACAATGATGACTTAGAGGCTGCCGCAAATAGTTTAGTTAAGCGTGCGAATGATAATGGTGGAAAAGATAATATTTCCGTCATTATTATTAAAGTATAAAGAAGAGGTGATAAGTGATGTTAAAACCGGGTATGTTTATTGGTGACCGGTACGAGGTTATAGATAAAGTTGGTTCAGGAGGAATGGCAGATGTTTATAAAGCCAAATGCCATAGACTGAATCGATATGTTGCCATTAAAATTTTAAAACCTGAATATTCCAGTGATAAAAGTTTTGTTGATAAATTTAGAAACGAAGCTCAATCAGCTGCAGGTTTATCTCATCCAAACATTGTAGGAGTCTATGATGTAGGTGATGATGGAGAATTACATTATATAGTTATGGAATTAGTTGAGGGTATTACCTTGAAGCATTTTATTGAGAAAAAGGGTAAGCTTGAGATAAAAGAAGCAGTAGGTATATCTATACAAATTGCTAAGGGAATGGAAGCGGCCCATGACAATAATATAATTCACAGGGATATTAAGCCCCAAAACATAATTATTTCTAAAGAAGGTAAGGTTAAGGTTGCGGATTTTGGTATTGCTAAGGCAGTTAACTCCAACACAATAACCTCTAATGCTATGGGCTCTGTACATTACTTGTCCCCTGAACAAGCAAGGGGTGGTTATAGTGATGAAAAGAGTGATATCTATTCATTAGGGGTAAGTTTATATGAGATGTTGTCTGGGAAAGTACCATTTGCTGGAGACAATACGGTGTCAGTAGCAATGCTTCATATACAAGCTGAGCCTATCCCTTTACGGGAGTTAGATCCAGTTATACCTATTAGTGTAGATATGATTGTTACAAAGTGTATGCAAAAACGTCCTGATAGAAGATACCATACAGCATCTGACTTAATAGTTGATTTAAAAAAGGCCATTGCAGATCCAGACGGTGATTTTGTAGAAATACCATCTTTTATGGCAAATGATTCACCAACGATTAATATCTCAGATGATTTAAGTAAGATAAAACATGGGGATTATGCTAATAATAATTTTCAAGAGAACGGGAATGAAACTATGGATGAGATGAATGAAGATGATGATTTAGATACAGTAGACTCTAAACTTGATAAAATTTATCTTGCTGGCTACATAATAGCGGCAATATTGCTTTTTGCTTTAGTATTATTTCTTGTGATTAAATTTGTTTTACCACAATCGGGAAGCAGAGGAGATGGGGATGATTTGATTCCAACAATAACTGTAGCTCCCAGCCTAACAGAAGGGCCAACACCTACACCAGGAGAATCATTAACTACTTTTTCTTTTCCTTCTGTATTGAATTTAACAGAGCAAGATGCAAAAGCTACAATAGAAGCTCATGACCCAGATGCTCTAGTTATAGTTCAAGAGGAATACTCAGATGAATATGATGAAGGTAGGGTAATGTTGCAATACCCAGGAGCTGGTGCAGACACAGTGTATAGATCAGAAGTAGTTATTACAATTAGCCTTGGTGCAGAAAAGTTTGAGATACCATATGTATATACACATACTACTGCAAACGCAGAGAAAAAACTTAAAGACTATGGTTTAGAACCGATTTTTGAATATATAGACAGTGATGATGTTGCTGCAGGTCATGTAGTATATACAGATCCACCTGCTGAATCTAGGGTTATAAGAGGTGATAAGGTTACTGTATATGTTAGTTTAGGAGCTGAACAAGTTGATGTTCCATTGCTTATAGGTTTTACAGAAGCGCAGGCAAAGCAACTGTTAGAGGCAAAAGGACTTATATTAGGAGAGACCTTACCCGAAACTTCAGCAAATACCCCAGAAGGAATAATAACTTATCAAAGTACTTCAGAGGGGCAAAAGGTAGATAAGGGAACCAGCATTAATATAACAGTAAGCTCTGGAAGACCAGAAGATGAAGATGAAGAAACTGGCGGAGAAACTGGCGGAGAAACTGGTGGAGAAACTCCAGTAAGTGATGAATATATAGGAAAAGCTGTTATCAATAAAAATCCTTTTGACTATCTTGGAGGTGTGGAGGCGGACTTTATCTTTGAGATGGTTCAGGATGAGTGGAAGTCTGCATTATTTGAAGAGTCCATTAGGCTTAAAGTAGATGACTTTCCTTATACTATAAATAATATAGAAAGTGATAGTGGTTCTTCTGCAAGTGTGATTATGTATGTTGACGGCATTCCTTTCCAATTACCAGGTGAAACAGGACCACATGTATTTGTAGCCAACTTTAAGGCTGTGGAGGATTAATTTGATAGGTAAGATTATTAAAGGTATAGCAGGCTTTTACTATGTTCATGTACCAACAAGGGATATGATTTTTGAATGCAAACCTAAGGGGATTTTTCGTAATCAGAAGATAAAACCCTTGGTTGGTGATAATGTAGAGATTAGCACTGATAATCATCCTGAAGGAATCGGCATAATTGAAAACATTTTTCCAAGAAAGAATGAATTAGTTAGGCCAGCTGTAGTAAATGTTGACCAAGCAATGATTATATTTGCTGCAGCAGAGCCTACACCTAATTTAAATCTTTTGGATCGTTTTCTTATTTCAATGTATAGACAAAAGGTTAGGGCTATAGTCTGCTTTAATAAGGCAGACTTAGTTACTAACAAAGATATAGCCCTTCTTCAGAAAACATATGAGCAATCTGGATATGAGGTTGTTAATATTAGTGTACTTAACGAAGATGGAGTTAAAGAGGTATATGGATATCTGAAGGGTAAGACCACAGTGCTGGCAGGCCCATCAGGAGTAGGTAAATCATCTTTAGTCAACCTAATCAAACCTGAAGCAAATATGGAGATAGGTAAGGTTAGTGAAAAAATAAAAAGAGGAAAACATACCACAAGGCATTCTGAACTTATTTATATAGATGAGGATACTTATATAATGGATACACCTGGTTTTAGCTCCCTTTATGTTGATGATATAAAAGAATATGAATTAAAGGATTATTTTCCAGAATTTATAGAATTAGAAGATGGATGTAGATTTATTGGCTGTGCCCATATTAATGAACCCCATTGTGCTGTTAAAGATGCATTGGAACAAGGGGAAATAAGTCAAATTCGTTATGATAATTATTTGACTATATACAATGAATTAAAAAATGTTAAAAGATATTAGAAAGGGGAATCCTTATGATTGAATTAGCTCCATCAATACTAGCGGCAGACTTTAATAAACTAGGTGAGCAAATAAGTGTTGTTGAGGGGGCAGGAGTAGGATATCTTCATATAGATGTAATGGATGGTAATTTTGTACCTAGTATCAGCTTTGGTATGCCTGTAATATCTTCTATTAGAGCAAGTACCGGGCTGATTTTTGATGTTCATCTTATGATAGAGGAACCAATTAGATACCTGGATGATTTCAAGCGTGCTGGAGCAGATATTATAACAATTCATGTAGAGGCATGTAGTGACCCATATAAAACCATATTAAAGATTAAGGAGCTAGGCTTAAAGGCAGGTATTACCTTAAAGCCTGGGACAGACCTAAAAGAAATACAAGGGTTTTTAAAAATGGTAGACATGGTATTGGTCATGAGCGTAGAGCCAGGTTTTGGTGGACAAGTATTTATTCCTGAGTCCTTAAAGCGTATTAGAGATTTGAGGGAAATGGCTGATAAGTTGAATACAAAGATTGATATTGAGGTAGACGGAGGAATTAATAAAGATAATGTGGCTGATGTTATTAAAGCGGGGGCTAATATTATTGTGTCAGGAACCTCAGTATTCAAAGGAGATATTAAGGAAAATATTAAGGAGTTTCAAGAAATATTTGAAGCAGGTAAAGGCTTGTGAATAAGCAGGTATTGATTATTACAGGAGGTCATATAGATGAGGCTTTTCTAAAAGAGCATATGTTGAAGGAAAGCTACTCTCTAATAATTGCTGCAGATCGTGGTCTTGAATCACTTGACAGATTGGGAATAAATCCAGATCATATTGTTGGTGATTTTGATTCGATTTCTCAAGACTTGTTAATAAGTTATAGTCATGGTTCAACGAAAATCCATAGATTTCCCAAGGAAAAAGACAAGACTGATACTGAAATTGCTATTGATTTAGCCCTTATGCATAAGGCTGTAAAAATTAATCTTATAGGAGCTACAGGAAGCAGGATAGATCATACCCTTGCAAACATACACCTTTTAATGGAACCTTTAGAACTAGGGATAGAAGCTAATATATTAGATGAACATAATAAAGTCTATCTAAAAAAAGAAGGATTTACTATTAATAAAGACAGTCAATATGGCAGATATGTATCTTTAATTGCTTTCTATGGTCCTGTGGAAGGCTTAGTTCTTAAAGGTTTTAAATATACCTTAGATGGTGTGAGATTAAATATTGGTAATAGTTTGGGCATAAGCAATGAAATTGTGGATAAAACGGCTAAGATTCAGTTCTCTAGTGGATTTCTCCTTGTGGCTGAAACCTTAGATTAACCATATAATAACAGGATAAAATTTAAATAAAACACAGTTGTATTAGGAAGGAAAGACATAAATGAAACTTGGAATTGTGGGATTACCCAATGTTGGAAAGAGTACACTATTTAATTCATTAACTAAAGCAGGAGCGGAGTCAGCTAATTACCCCTTCTGTACTATAGATCCTAATGTAGGGATTGTTCCAGTACCAGATGAGAGACTAGGAGTACTTCTTGATCTATATGAATCTGAAAGAATGCTGCCAGCAACAATTGAATTTGTTGATATTGCAGGTTTGGTAGAAGGTGCATCTAAGGGAGAGGGCTTAGGAAATCAGTTTTTAGCCAATATTAGAGAAGTAGATGCAATTGTTCATGTTGTAAGATGTTTTGAAGACGATAAAATAGTCCATGTAGATGGAGATGTAGGTCCACTACGTGATATAGAGATAATTAATTTGGAATTAATATTCTCAGATATAGAACAGCTTGAAAGAAGAATAGCTAGGGCAAGCAGGGGAGCCAAAAATGATAAAGAAATGGCCAAGGAGTTAGATGTTTTAAAAAGAGTAAACCTGCACCTAGAAGGTGGACAAAAAGCTATAACTTTCCAGAGGACAAAAGAGGAAGAAGAATTAATAAAAGAGTTTAATCTTCTTACGGATAAGCCAGTTATATATGCTGCCAATGTTAAAGAGGAAGATCTAGCAGATGATGGTGGAAGTAATAAACATGTTGAAGTTGTGAAAAAGATTGCTGAAGAAGAAGGGTCTGAAGTCTTTGTTATTTCAGCTCAGATTGAACAGGAGATATCAGAACTAGATGAGGAAGAGACTAAGTTCTTTTTAGAGGAACTGGGCTTGAAGGAGTCAGGACTTAACAAATTGGTTGATTCTAGTTATAAACTACTAGGATTGCTAAGTTATCTTACTGCAGGACCCAAGGAAATAAGAGCTTGGACCATTAAGAAAGGAACCAAAGCCCCTCAGGCTGCAGGAAAGATTCATACGGATTTTGAACGAGGTTTTATTAGGGCCGAAATAGTTAATTATGATGTCTTAGTTGAATGTGGCACCTTTAATAAGGCAAAGGAAAAAGGTTTGGTTCGCTCAGAAGGAAAAGAATATGTAGTTCAAGATGGGGATGTAATTCTCTTTCGTTTTAATGTATAATATACTTATATATTATAAAAGGAGTGAGACAAGATGAATATAATACAAGATTACAATGTGGGCTTTCCTAATTTGGGTATTGAATTTGAAAACCTAGCTTCTGGTTTTAGTGTTTTTGGAGTTAAGATATTCTTCTATGGGATTCTTATTGGTTTAGGAATGGTTGCCGGTTATCTTATAGCGGAAAAGATGGCTAAAAAAACAGGACAGGACCCAGATATATATACGGATTTTGCCTTTGTTGCAATTGTATTTTCTGTTTTTTCTGCCAGAATATATTATGTAATATTTTCATTTGAGGAATTTATAGATAATCCAATACAGATGTTAAATCCAAGAACAGGTGGTCTTGCCATTTATGGTGGAATTATTGGAGCAGTATTGATTGCAATTATATATACTAAGATTAAGAAGTATCCTTTTTGGTTATTAGCAGACACAGGGGTTATAGGTCTTATTACTGGACAAATAATTGGCCGTTGGGGCAACTTCTTTAACAGAGAAGCTTTTGGTAAATATACAGATGGATTATTTGCTATGAGGCTGGATTTAAGAGATGTGAGCTATGATTTTAGAATGTCAATCCCAAGGCTTCAAGAAAAATATGCTGGCAAGGAAGCAGCTTTTGAACGTATTATGGAGATTAGGAATAAAGCTCAAATAGTAGATGGAATAGAATATATACAAGTACATCCTACTTTTTTATATGAATCCCTATGGAATTTTGTCATATTAATTATTTTGATTCTTCACACAAAGAATAAGAAGTTTGACGGAGAAATTATGCTTCTATATTTTGCTGGTTATGGATTGGGAAGAGTTTGGATAGAGGGGCTTCGTACAGATCAGTTGTTTTTATGGGGAACCCCTATAGCAGTTTCCCAACTATTATCTGGAATAATTGTTCTTGTGTCCATAACTATGCTAATCTACAAGAGAAAAAAGGCTAATAGTACTAAAGTACTATAGACATAAAAATATCTATATATTGACCTTATTTTATAAAAAACATATATAAGCACAAGATATAGTGATTTTCCCAAAGGACTAGGAGATAAAACCTTTAACTACAAGGTTTCATCTCCTTTTTTTTGTTTTTATACTTGCTATATTCCCAAAATTAATATAAAATGAAAGGGTAAGTGGAGCGAAGTGGTGGGAAGTGGTGTATAAAACCTTAAAAGTGGTTAATAATACACAGAGGGTTGTACATATTAAGAAGGTGTGCCATATGTTCATGGGAGAATTCAATCATACGATTGATGCCAAAGGAAGAATTATTATACCCAGTAAATTTAGAGAAGACCTAGGTGATGAGTTTGTCATGACCTTAGGTCTTGACGGCTGTCTTTTTGTATATCCATTAGATGAATGGCAAAGGTTTGTTGATGAATTAAGAAAACTTCCTGGCACTAAGCAAGCAAGGCAATTACAGCGTTATTTTATGGCAGGCGCAGCTGCATGTGAGTTGGACAAGCAAGGTAGAATATTAATACCTGTAAAACTAAGAGAGAAAGCGACCTTAGAAAAAGAAGTTGTGTTCGTTGGTGTACTAAACAAGATAGAGATTTGGGACAAGGCAAGTTGGGATAACAATAATGATTTTGATGATGTTGATGCCATTGCAGAAGAGATGTCTGAATACGGAATTAGTTTCTGATGCCAGGTGAAAATAAAGAGGAGATGAATAATATGAGTTTTAAACATGAATCTGTTCTTTTGGATGAGACGATTGATAGTCTAAATATAAGGCCTGATGGAATCTATGTAGATGGGACTCTCGGAGGGGCAGGTCACTCTTATAAGATTGTAGAGAGGTTAGACACTGGGAGACTAATTGGTATTGACCAAGATGAAGCTGCTATTGTAGCAGCTAGTAAAAAGCTTCTTCCATTTGGGGACAAGGTTACCATTGTTAGAAGCAACTATAGTGAAATAAAAAAAATACTTAGAGAGTTAGATATAGATAAAGTGGATGGAATACTTCTGGACTTAGGGGTTTCCTCTTATCAGTTAGATACTCCTATGAGGGGGTTTTCCTATAGGGAAGATGCACCACTAGACATGAGGATGGATAAAAGAGTAACAGTTACAGCCAGAGATATAATTAATGATTACCCAGAGACAGACTTATATAAGGTGATTAGAGATTATGGAGAAGACAAATTTGCAAAAAATATTGCTAAACATATAGTAAGAGCCAGAAAAGATAAAGCTATTGAGACAACATTTGAGCTAGTTGAAGTGATAAAAGCGGCTATACCAATGAGGGTTAGAAAGAAAACAGGTCATCCTGCTAAGAAGACCTTCCAAGCCATTCGCATTGAACTTAATAGGGAGTTAGAGGTACTTAAGGATAGTATACAAGAGATGATTGAACTTTTGAATCCTAAAGGAAGATTATCTATTATTACATTTCACTCTCTAGAAGATAGAATTGTTAAATCTGCTTTTCGTACAAATGAAAACCCTTGTACATGCCCCCATGATTTTCCGGTGTGTGTATGTGGTAAGGAAGCAAAAGGGAAGAGGGTTTCTAGGAAAGCAATTATTCCATCGGAATATGAAGTAGAGAAAAACAAAAGATCTAGAAGTGCTCAGTTAAGAGTATTTGAAAAAAGTGGAAATCAATAAAGACAAGCATCTATAGTGGGAATGATGCTTAAGGGGAGGATTGTATGGCAGCAAGAAAAAAAACCTATTCATATTATGAAAATAGGACAGACTATATTGATGGAAATGCCGCACGTAATTTACAAGCAGTACCTGAGAGAAGAATACCTGAACCTAGAAGAGTCCCAAGGGAAGAAAGTAAAAGACAACCAAGGGCTTTAACTGGTATGGGTATAGGGTCATTATTTGTTCTGACCTTAGCTGTTATTGCAACAGTATATGTATGTGTTGACTATTTACAACTTCATTCAGAGGTTAGTAGCTTGGAGAAAAACAATATAACATTGGAGAGAACTCTTGCAAATTTATCCAATAAAAATGATGCATTATATGAGCAAATTAACACTGGATATGATCTCGGATATATATATCAGGTTGCAGTTGAGGAATTAGGAATGGTTTATCCTGATAATAATCTAGTCATAAAATATGAAAGTGCTGATGGGAGCTACCTAAGACAATATAAAGATATACCAGATTAATAATTTACCTAGGAACGAGGTTGGCCACATATGGAGAGAAAAAACAAAGGTAGGGAAAGAAAAACAAAAAAGTTCACCTCATCTATGCAAACAAAACTATTGCTTGTATTTAGTGTAATAATATTGTCTCTAGTAGGCTTGATTGGACGATTAATTTACATTGTAAATACTGATGGTGAACGATATGCTAAGCAAGTTCTCTCAAGACAGTCCTATGTAAGTGCTGTTCTGCCATATAGAAGGGGAGAAATAATTGACACCAATGGTTCTGTCCTAGCCCAAAGCCAGCTTCAATACAAACTTATATTTGATCCCAAATATTTATTAAATAATAGAGAACAATTACCAGAAACACTACTTGCTTTAAAAGAGCACTTTGAAGTTTCTGAAGAAGAGGCACAAGAGATATTAGATAATAGGCCTGAAAGCCAGTATGTTATTCTTCGAAAAAACATTGAATATAAAAAGGTGGATCAATATAAGCAGTGGTTAATAGGTGAGGAAAAAACTTTAAGGGCTATATGGTTTGATGAAGAATATGTAAGAAACTATCCATATAATAACTTAGCCAGTGATGTTATTGGATTTACATCAGCTGATGACAAAGGACAGTGGGGATTAGAAAGATATTATAATGATGAATTAACAGGGACAAATGGACGAGAATATGGATATTATGATTCTAATCTTGACATAGACAGAACTGTAAAAAAAGCTGAGAATGGAAAAACAATTGTAACTAGTATAGATATTAATATACAGCGTATAATACAGAAACATATACAGGAATTTAATGAGGAGTTTGGTAGTAAAAATATTGGAATATTACTTATGAATCCTAATAATGGCGAAATAATTGCAATGGCTTCCAATGAAGAATATGATTTAAATAACCCTAGAGACCTTAGTCCATTTTATTCAGAAGAAGAACTGGCTGCAATGTCATTAGAAGAACAATTAGAAGTAATGAATAAGTTGTGGGGAAATGATGTGATTTCCATGGGTTTTGAACCTGGATCAACTTATAAGCCCTTTACTATATCAGCAGCCCTAGAAGAAGGTTTAGTTAATGAAAACAGTGTCTTTGAATGTGATGGTGGAGAACAAGTAGGTGGCTGGTATATAAGATGTAGTAGGAGACATGGCCATGGAACAATTACCTTAGGAGAAGCACTGGCATTGTCCTGTAATGATGTAATGATGCAGGTGGCGGCCTTACAAGGAAGAGAAGCATTTTATCAGTATCAAATGGACTTTTTCTTTGGACAAAAAACTGGAATTGATCTTCCGGGAGAGGCATCAGGTATTCTAACAGAACTAGATAAGCTTAATGCATCAGAATTAGCTACATCTAGTTTTGGACAGACTTTTAATGTTACAATGGTTCAAATGGCGGCTGCCTATTCCTCAGTTGTAAATGGAGGAAAGTATTATCAACCTCATATTGTAAAACAGATTATTAATGATTCAGGAGCTACAGTTAAGGAATTTAACCCTTTTGTTGTTAGGCAGGTTGTATCTGAAGAGACTTCTAAGTTTATTCAAAAATATATGTATCAGGCTGTAGAAAATGGCACTGCACGGGGAGCTCAAGTGGAAGGATATGCAATAGGTGGAAAAACAGGCACTGCAGAGAAGTTTCCTCGAGATAAAGAAAGTTATCTGGTGTCATTTATCGGGGGGGCCCCAGCAAGCAACCCAGAAGTTGTTTTCTTCATTATTGTAGACGAGCCTCAGAATGTGGCCAGACAAGCAGATAGCTCTATTGCAACAAAACTTACTAGCAGGGTAATGAAGGAAGTGCTACCTGCTTTAGGGATTTACCCTGAAGGAGAAATCGATTATCTATTGCCAGATCCAGATGATATATATGAAGAGGATTCATTTGAAGATGATGTCTATGAGGATATTATACAAGATCTAGATCAAGTAGATAATGAGGATGAAAACTCCGATAATGATACAGACAACAATGGGAGTGAAATTGACAATGACTAATAGAATTTCTTCTATTGCATGTATAAAAACATAGGAATTGTAATAAAATGAAACGATAAGATGAAAAGGTATCGTTCATATGGCCAGGAATAAAACTTATAACCGAAGAAACTTATTAGTAATAGTAATTGTGGTTTTGATTGCCGCTGCAAGCTTGACATTTCGTTTAGGATTTTTAATGATTCTAAAGTCAGAAGATTATGCAGCAAGAGCTCAGGAACTTCACGAACGAGAGCGTAGAATTAAGGCAAAAAGAGGTAGCATATATGATATCAATGGAACAGAGATTGCTACTAACAAGCCGGTTTCTACCATATCTGTTATTCATGCTCAAGTTACTGATCCACAAGGGGTCATTCAGGTATTATCCAATGAATTAGGCCTAAGTGAGGAAAGAGTAAGAAAAAGAGTTGAAAAAGTATCTTCAATAGAAAGAATCAAATCTAATGTGGAAAAAGAACTTGCAGATAAGATTAGAGAATATGAATTAGATGGAGTTATGGTAGATGAAGATTATAAAAGGTATTATCCCTATGATAGTCTAGCATCCAAGGTAATAGGTTTTACTGGTAGTGACAATCAAGGAATTATTGGCCTTGAAGTACAATATGAAGAATATTTAAAAGGAATAGATGGAACTATCCTTACATTAACTACTGCCTATGGTGTAGAAATAGAGAATGCTGCAGAAGATAGAATTGAACCACAAGCAGGTCATGATTTGCATATAAGCATTGATGTGAATATACAAAAGTACGCTGAACAGGCGGCAAAAAAAGTTATGGAGTCTAAGCAAGCCAAAAGTGTAAAAATAATTACAATGAATCCTCAAAACGGGTTAATATATGCTATGGTTAATGTGCCAGAATTTGATTTGAATGACCCATTTACATTAATTGATGAGATTGCATCTGACTATAAAGAACTTAATCTAAGTCCAGAAGAAACTAATGAATTACTTAACGGTATGTGGAGAAATGCCTGTATAAGTGATACATACGAGCCAGGATCAGCTTTTAAGATTGTAACAACAGCAGCCGCTTTAGAGGACGGAGTACTTGAGCTTACAGACACTTTCTCATGTCCAGGATATAGGAAAGTGGGAGACCGTAATATTCGCTGTCATAAGGCGGGTGGTCATGGAAGTCAGACATTTGTAGAGGGTATTAAAAACTCATGTAACCCAGTGTTTATTGATATTGGAGCCAGGGTTGGGGTTGATCATACCTATAAATATTATGATAAACTAGGACTTTTTAATAAAACAGGCATAGATTTACCTGGTGAAGCTAATTCCATAATGCATAAAAAAGATATAATAAAAGAAGTGGAACTTGCTACTATGTCTTTTGGTCAATCTATTCAAATATCCCCACTTCAACTAATGGTGGCCTCTAGTGCAACTGTTAATGGGGGAAAGCTAGTTACACCTCACCTAGGAATGGAGGTTCGTTCCTCAGATGGGAGAACAATAAAGGCACTGGATTTTGATATAAATGCTGATGCTGTATCTCAAGAAACCTCTGAAACCATGAAGTTTCTTCTTGAGCAAGTGGTTGCAGATGGTACTGGAAGAAGAGCTTATCTACCTGGTTTTCGTGTAGGTGGAAAAACAGCTACTTCAGAGAAACTTCCTAGAAGAAATGGAAAATACATATCTTCATTTATCGGCTTTGCACCAGCTAATGATCCTCAAGTTATGGCATTGATATTAATAGATGAACCAGTGGGAATCTATTACGGTGGTACAATTGCAGCACCTGTAATAAAAGAATTATTTGATAACATTCTACCATATATGGGGATTGAAGCAGGTTATACAGAAGAGGAAATATCGGAATTAAATATAGGAGATTTCAAGTTACCTTCTTTTATTGGGAAAACTAAAAGTGAAGTAAAGGACCTTCTTAAAATATATGATTTTGGAGAAATATATTCTTTGGGAGATGGGGAAGTTGTAGTGGAACAGTTTCCACCTTCTGGTGAAAAGGTTAAAAATAAAAGTGATTTAATACTGTATTATTAATTATGATAAATATTAAAATATAAATGCAAAATAGTGAAATCCCTGTGATTAAGTATATTGTGTTTTGGCTTATTATAGAGTATGATTGATGATTATAATAATCATACAAACACACAAAAGTAGTTCCTATATATGGGACAGAAGGAGACCTTATGAATTTATCTGATTTTAGAGTTGTATTGCCTGTTATAATTTCATTTGCTGTTTGTGCAATACTATCTCCAATTTTAATTCCTTTCCTTAAACGGTTAAAGTTTGGGCAATATATTCGAGAGGAAGGGCCAGAGTCCCATTTAAAAAAGAGTGGTACTCCTACTATGGGTGGTATAGTAATCGTTATAGCTATAAGCATTACTTCCCTAATTTATATAAAGGATTATCCAGACATTACACCAGTCTTATTTGTCACTATTGGCTTTGGAATTATAGGTTTTATAGACGATTATATTAAAGTAGTTATGAAGCGTTCAATGGGGCTTAAGGCGTGGCAAAAACTATTAGGGCAAATACTCATAACGGCTATTTTTGGATATTATTTGCTAAACAGAGAGATTGAAGGATTAAAGGCAACAGAGATGTTGATTCCTTTTTCAGATGGAAAATATTTAGATGTATCATATCTTTTTATTCCAATATTATTTATTGTTATGCTTGGAACGGTAAATGGATCAAACTTTACAGATGGTCTAGATGGTTTAAATGCCTCAGTTACAGTTTTAATAGCTACATTTTTTACAGTTGTAGCTATAGGATTTAAAAGTGGCATCTACCCTATCACAGGGGCAGTAGCAGGAAGTCTTATGGCTTTTTTACTATATAATGTTTACCCTGCAAAGGTCTTTATGGGGGATACAGGCTCCCTGGCATTAGGTGGTTTTGTTGCTGCCACAGCCTATATGTTTCAAATGCCTTTGTTTCTTGTAATAGTTGCTTTTATATATCTAATTGAAGTGGTATCTGTAATTATACAAGTAACTTATTTTAAGATAACAGGTGGCAAGAGAATATTTAAAATGGCTCCCATACACCATCATTTTGAGCTTATGGGATGGTCAGAGACTAGGATAG
>CAZPWO010000027.1:0-5552 GCA_964590525.1 uncultured Herbinix sp.
TCATTGAGTCCAGTATGGGTGGTAACTATAATTACAG
The DNA here is from genome assembly GCA_964590525.1 of uncultured Herbinix sp. Lineage (GTDB taxonomy): Bacteria > Bacillota > Clostridia > Lachnospirales > Lachnospiraceae > Mobilitalea. Next base: position 38 of record CAZPWO010000027.1, read on the forward strand.
TGTCTCCAACTTGTATGGAGTCTTGCCCAGTTGGAATGATTATCTGGCCATTTCTATTGATGCAACCCACCAAAAGATTTTCCTTTGTCTTAAGCTTTTCCAAGGGTATATTGGTAAGATTAGAATTCCCTCTAACCCGAAATTCTAAAGCTTCTACCTTATTACCAACTATTTTGTAGAGGGTTTCCACATTACTTCCCTTTGAATTCTCCATAGCCCGAACATGTTGTATGATTTGGTCGGCGGTAATGGATTGAGGGTTTACAATGATACCTAAAGGCATCTCATTAATTATATCATCATATGTAAGCCTAGTTACCTTGGTAAAGACCTTTGCTTTGGATTTCTTTTTTGCATAAAGAGAAAGTATAATGTTTTCTTCATCCATGTTTGTTAAGCTAACAAAGGCATCCATATCCTCCAGGGATTCTTCTATGAGAACATTATGGTCGGATGCATTACCATTGATTATTAAAGCTAATGGTAGCTTTTCACTTAAGTCTTCACAACGGTCCCTGTTATGTTCAATTATTTTAACCTTTATCTTCATTTTGGACAATATAGAAGCAAGGTAGACGGCTATAGTGCTTCCCCCTATAAGCATAACGTTTTTCATATGATTTGATTCAATAGCTAATTTATTAAAAAACACGGTAACATTTCTTGGAGCAGCCATAAAGGAGATTTTATCTTTTGCTTTAAGGATAAAACGTCCTGATGGAATAAACACTTCTTCTCCTCTTTCTACAGAGCAAACTAAGACCTTTGTTTTTAACTTGAAATTCATGTGCATAATAGGCATCTTGTCAAGTACAGAGTCTTCAGGTATTTGGAATTTAAGTAATTCCACCTTACCCTTTGCGAAGGTATCTATTTTTATAGCAGAGGGAATTCTAATAAGTCTAGATATCTCATTAGCAGTTTCAAGTTCTGGATTTATAGTCATGGACAAGCCCATTTCTTCTCTTATAAAACTTATTTCTTCATTATATTCGGGGTTTCGAACCCGGGCTATGGTGTGGCAGTTAGATGTCTTTTTAGCAATCAAGCAGCATAGAAGATTGAATTCATCTGAATCGGTAACACTAATAAGCAGATCGGCTTGGGATATACCTGCTTCTTCTAGTATAGTATGGCTAGCACCATTGCCTATAACCCCCATAACATCAAAGTCATCTGTTATTTTATTAATGGCAGAAGGTTTATTATCTATTACAACTATGTCATGGCCTTCTTGGTTAAGTTGCTCAGTAAGAGATGCTCCAACCTTGCCACAGCCTACAATAATTATCTTCATAATATGTATACCAAACCCTTTCTTAAAATTCAATTATTATTATAGCACTATGAGTTATTAATGCCAGTATAATATACAAAGAAATCATAAAAAACACACCTTCCGTACAGGAATATAGATACTGTAGAGAAGGTGTTATCTTTATCTTTGTTATAGTAGGAATTATTCCCCTCCAGGTCCACTTCTATTAGGAGAGTCGTCTGGAACTTCTGCATGTGTGTTTTTAGTAGAATTATTTGTCTTATTATTTGCTTTATTTTTGCTGTTGTTTTTTGAAGAGTTATTACTTTTCTTATAATTGCTATTTTTGTTTTTTGCCATGTTTATGTCCTTTCATAAATATATGGTCAAATATATGGTCTTGCTCTTATTATTTCACCAAAGATAATATTTATGCAAAAAACAAATATTATTATCTGTCTAAAGTAAGGTTACCAACTGACAGAGATAATAAGTAGTCATTATTAATGACAAAGCTATGATTAGGTAAGATGTTGTCTACGTAATATTCATAAAACACCTCTTCTTCTTTTGCAGAAATTGCACTTCCTACTGCGTCATCATATCTTTGGGTAGAGTTGTTATCTACCATACGAATAATGTAATAACCATCTTGTGCATCATAGAGTTCACTGATTTCACCATTATCCATGTTTGTCATCATGTCTTTGAAATCTTCTTCAAAGTAAGTATCGCTTTCTAGGAAAGAAGAACTGAAGTAGGAAACTTCTTTTTCATCTTCAGGAAGCAAAGTAGACCAATCGTCAGTATCTTTAATGTCAGCTGTTAGAGAAAGTATTCTCTCCTTGGCTTCTTCCTTCTCATCAGCTCCCATGGAGACAGGACTTTCTTCTCCATCTGCAATTTGAGTAGAGATATAAAAATACTCAATATCATATTGACGATATTCTTCAGGATCAAATTCTGCCCTAATTGCGGCCTCATCAATATCAAAGGATTCTATAAGATCTTTCTGATAACGTAATCCTAAGCTTGTCCTTGATAAAACCTCTTTAAGAGATTCCCTTGTGAAATTATTCTTTTTAATTTCTTTTTCTGTGAGAACGTTGTCAATTAAGTTGTCAATATCACTATTAAGATTTTCTTCATCTTCTTCTGTCAACACATATCCTTTAGCCTTTGCATCACGATACATTACTTCGTTAAAAAGAATTCCGTCAACTATTTCTTGTTTAGCAATATCCCTAACTCTTAAACCTGTAGATTCGTCATATATCATATCTAAATATGTTGGGCCAAACATTTGGCTATAGTAGCTATAGTTTAACTCCACATTATAGAAATAATAACTTAGGTCGTCCATATATAATTTTTCATCGTCCACTGTTATGATTTCTTGTTCATTAAAGGCATCAATTATTAGTCCTGCAAACAATAAAAGAAATAGTGCCCCTCCTAGGGCAACCCATATCTTGGGATTTATGGGTGTTCTTTCTTTTTTCTTTGCTTTTGGTCCTTTAATATTTTTTTTAGTTTGATTCATTGTTGCTACCTCCCTTGTACTCTCATAAACATAATTTTAAACAATTCTAGGAAAAAGTCAATAGGAATAAGAAATAATAGATGATTACTAAATATGTAAAGCGAAAAAGTCCTATAAATTAATACATGAAAAATGACTTATATTGGTTGTGTTATGGCAATAACATGTTATAATTAACTTAAATACAAAAGAAGTGAGGTTTGAAATCGTGGAATTGTGTCATTCAAAGGCAATAGAAATTATAGATGAAGTTAATAATGTTGTAATTGGTAAAAGAACAATTATACGTAAAGTACTTACCGCCATATTAGCCAAAGGCCATATATTACTAGAAGATCATCCTGGTGTTGGTAAAACCACTTTGGCTTTGGCCTTTTCTAAGACCATGGATTTGGAACATAATAGATTACAGTTTACCCCTGATGTATTACCTACAGACGTTGTAGGTTACAATCTACTGAACAAGGATGGAGAGAGTTCCCAATATAGGCCAGGACCTATAATGTGTAACCTGTTCTTGGCAGATGAGATTAACCGAACTTCACCAAAGACTCAGTCAGCATTACTAGAGGTTATGGAGGAGGGAAAGGTAACGGTTGACAGTGTTACCAGGCAAATACCACAGCCCTTTACTGTTATTGCAACCCAGAATCCAATTGGATCCGTTGGTACTCAGATGCTACCAGAGTCTCAGCTTGACCGCTTTATGGTGCGACTTACTATAGGATATCCAGACAGGAAAAGTGAGATAGATATTCTAAAGGATAGGCAAAACAACAATCCTTTGGACCAGGTTAGACAGATTGTGGACAAGCATAAGATTATTAGCTTGCAAAAGTTGGTTCAAGATGTCTATGTGGAAGATTCTATATATGAATATATAACTTTATTAGTGGAGCAAACAAGAAAAAACCCTTTAGTCAACTTAGGAGTAAGCCCTAGGGGATCTTTAGCTATAATGAATATGTCTAAGGGGACAGCTTTTTTGTTTTGCCGGGATTATGTGCTGCCATCAGATGTCCAAGGGGTATTTAAGGATGTTGTGGCTCACAGAATGATTCTTAAGCCTAAGGCAAGAGTTAATAATGTAACAGTGGACAGGCTATTGGATGATATTCTCCGTGCTGTTCCCCCGCCAAGGATTATTAGATGAGATGAATAAAGTAAAAGTAAGACCTAATTAGGAGCAAGGATGGGTTTAATGATAAAAAACAAAATCAAATATTTAATTATTATCATAATCGTTGGTTTGCTTTCTGTTTTATACAATAAATATGTAATGTGGATTATTTTCTTAACAATAATCCTTCTTCCCCCTTTGCTTTTTGTGGTGCTTTATTATAGTAGTAGTATGATAAGTGTAAAAACTGTTTCTACAATTCATCTTGTTAAAAAGGGTGAAGAAATTCCTGTACTAATGAAGATTAAAAACCCTACAATTTTCCCTATATCAAATCTAGCTATTACTATAAGATGTGCTAATAGTTATTCAGGTGAAGACCACAAGAGAAAGCTGATGGTGTCAATTGATAGTAATACTACATCACATGTTTCTTGTAATATTACATCAGAGCATGTTGGAAACCTTAGGATGTCTATATCAGAGATTAGGGTCTATGATTATCTAAGGATATTTTCCCGAAGAAAGAAAATAAATCAAGAATTCGTAGTGGGAATTTTGCCTAATTTTTATGAGCTATCAAAGGAGTTTTTGATTCAAAGCAGTGGGGTTTATCTGGAAAGTGACTATTTTTCTCAATTTAGAAGAGGGGATGATCCTTCGGAAGTCTTTGAAATTAGGGAATACCAGCCAGGGGACAGGCCACAGAGAATACATTGGAAGCTCAGTGCTAAGCAAGATGAATTGATGATTAAAAATTTTAGTGAACCAGTAAATTGTTCTATATTATTGTTTGTTGATTTGAATGTTTCTAAATCGGAAGGTGTGCTTGAATATATTGATGGTTTGCTAGAAAGTACCTTGTCATTATCCTATACATTTCTACAAGAAAAACAAAGGCACTTTTTGGCTTGGTATGATAATGAGATGGATATGTGTAGAAGGGTTCTTATTGCTGGGGAAGATGATTTGTATGAAGCGATAGATGGCCTATTTCAAGCTATGCCATATATAGAAAGTAAGGATTCGACAAAATCCTATATGGCTCAGTATCCTAATGAACAATATACAGACTTCTTTTATGTGACAGTAGAATTGTATCCTAATTACCTAGACACTATGGCTATGTTGGACGTGATTAATAGGCAGATAATTCATATACACAATATGGATGAAGATGCAGAAGGTCTTATGTTAGAAGAGTTAGCAGATAAATTAAATGAAGCTGGAATAGGCCTTTCTTTAATGGATTTGACTAATATAAAGGAGGCTATGGCACAAGTATGAAGCAATCAAATTCAGATGGAATTATAATGGATGATATAGTATGTATTTCAGATGAAAAGCCAAAGGTATTCCCTCTTGGTATGAGAGTACTTCAATTATTTGTTATTCTTTTAGTAAGCCATAATACTATATCTGTTTTCACATACAGTTTAGGACTTAATGTTAATGTTACTCATATAAATATATCTGTCCTACTAGTTAGCCTTGTAACTTTTTTGATTTTTTCCCTAGAAGGTTATGATTGGGCCAAGCTCTTAGGAATAGGATTTGCTTATATATGGATGATATATAGAAGCTTTGAAAAGTT
>CAZPWO010000027.1:5652-19945 GCA_964590525.1 uncultured Herbinix sp.
AGAATAACAAAAGCAGTTGAACCTAATAAATATAGGACTTCAATTCATAGAATAAGTATTCGGGCAGGCTACCTACTATGCAGTTTATGTTTATTACTATATTTTGTGGTTAGAATGACTGTAAATCAAGACGATTATGAGAATATAACTAAGATACCAGAAGTCAAGTCAGAGATACAGACATTTATGAAGGAATTTACTTTAAGTGATATATCAGATAAATTTTCTAATGTGGGTTCTATTTCAAATCAAAAAAGTGACTATGTTGGGGGAATAAATCATGGACAATTAGCTGGAGCAGAAGAGGTAAAATTCAAAGGCAGTAATCAGTTAATTATTACTTTACCCAAGGATGCAATAGAAGAAGGACTATATCTAAGGGGGTTTGCAGCTAGTGAGTATAAGGGTAAAACATGGGATACCCATGGAAAAGAGGCAGAGCTAGCTTATAAAAGGCTTATGGTCAATTCATACTCCCAAGAATTCCAACCAATGAAACAAGCTTATGAGTCTTTGGAGTATATTCAAACAATAGCCAGTATGCATGAAATAAATGAACTAAAAAAGGACTTTCATTTTGTAAAAGGAAAGATGCATATAAGTAATCTAACATCTAGAAATAAAAACATGTATTTTCCTTGTTCAACCAACTATGATTCGGTAGATAAGATATCTTTTTTGTGGGACTTATATGGATTTTCTAAAAAGAATATGGATAAATATGAGTTAGATTTTTTTTATAATTTAAATGTAGATGAAGAAACATTAGTAAATGGCCATCCCCTTACTACTAGTTTTGTCCAGTCGAGAGATGCCGCTTATGTAGATTTTAGAGCTAGTGCCTTCAAATATAGAAGTTTTGTACAAGATATTTATACCAAACTTCCTGAAGAAGGGTTAGAGAGGATTAAGGAGGATTTCTCCTCTAGAAATATAGAATTAGGTGTTACTTCTTTGGAGGATTCCATAGATTATATTAAGTCTTATCTCCATAAGAATACAGAGTATAGTCTGTCTCCAGGTAAACTTCCAAAAGGGGAAGATTATATAGAATATTTTATATATGAAAATCAAATAGGATATTGTGCCCACTACGCTTCGGCGGCAACCATAATGCTTAGGGCAATGGGTTATCCGGCACGTTATGTGGAAGGCTATAAGGTTAATTCCAGTGCTGAATATAGGGAAACCGGAGAGATGCAAGAAGTTTATCTCAAAGCCAATGGAGTGGACTATGTAGAAGAGGTTCCCCTGATAGAAATATACGTTAAAGATTATAATGCCCATGCTTGGGTAGAGGTATATAAAGACGGGCTTGGTTGGCTTCCAGTAGAATTCACTCCAGCAGCAGCTGATGAACTTGCAGCTAATGATGAAAGCCAGGAGAGTCAGCAAGAAGTTGAAGAGGCTACTTCCGCCCCTACTTCCGCCCCTACTATAACCCCTACTCCTACTACAGCCCCTACAAAGCCACCTGTAAAACCTACAAGTAAGCCAGAAGATAAAACTGAGGATGGCTCTTTGCTTGGAAATGTTCCTCTAGACAACGAACAAAATGGACCAGGTGTGGATAAATCTAACAAAAATAAGGTCATAAAAAAATGGATTTCTAGAATAACTTTAGCAGTATTAGTTTTTGCTTTAACAAGTGTTTTAATCTTTGCCTTTAACAAGTGGAGGTTTCAAAGATATAGGAGTTTAGATAATAATAAAAAGGTATTATTCTTGTTTGGGGAAATGGAAAAACTTTTTAATATATGCGGAAAGCTTCCCCATAAGGAAAGAAAATTAGAAGATAATTTGGATTATGTTAAAGAGCACTGTTCCTACATTGAATCACACTTTTTTGACAATTCTATGGAAACTGTAAAAAAAGCTAGATTTGGTAAGGGGCTTATAAGTAAGTATGATTTGTGGGACATAAGTAAAAGTTATCGTAAGATTAAAGAGGAAGCTTATAAAGAAAGTTCATATAAAAGGAAAATTTTCTTGAAATTGCTATTAGTTTTGTAGTATACTAGTATTAGTGTTTTATGTAAAAGTAATAGTGATATATGATATAATCCTTATAAATATATATAACTAGCCAAAGAGGGGTGATTTTATGAATAAAATAATTACTATTAGTAGGCAGTATGGTAGCGGGGGAAGAGAGATTGGGGCAAAGCTTGCTGAAAAACTCGGTATTCCTTTTTATGACAAAGAACTAATTACAAGAGCTGCTAAGGAAAGTGGTTTTGCAGAAGAAACTTTTGAAAATGTGGAGAAAAAGGCAACCAATAGTCTCCTTTATTCTATTGCCATGGGAATGAGGATTTATGGAAACCAGGAAACAGGCTATTCACACCTTTCCTTGGATGATCAAGTATTTCTTGTTCAATCCAATATTATAAGAAAAGTTGCCATGGAAGGCCCTTGTGTTATTGTTGGGAGAGGTGCAGATTATATATTACGAGACATTGATAATTTGGTTAATATATTTATCTGGGCAGACCTGGAGGACAGGATAGAAAGAGCAATAAAAGATTATGGATTAGAAAAAGATAAAGCCGAATCTGAAATAACGAAAATGGATAAGGGAAGAATCAATTATTATAATTACCACTCAGGAAAAAAGTGGGGCAGAGCAGACAATTACCATCTATCCATAAAAAGCAACTATCTGGGGACAGAAGATACTGCAGAATTAATTACGAAATTTATAAATGGAGAAAAGTTATAACAACATATGAATTATATAACTTTTTTGTTAATAAGTAGTCACAGAAAAGTAAGAGAAATTTAAAGATTACATGGCTGTTAGTTAACAAATATAGTGTAAGATTATATATAGTATAAAGTTATAAGAAGAGGGTGAGATTAATATCGCCAATGGGAAGGTGCTAAAATGAGCAGTAATAATCAAAATATAATAGAAGTAAAGAATGCAAAAAAGATTTATAGAATGGGTGATGAACGGATACATGCAGTGGATGATGTTAGTTTTAATATTAAAAAAGGTGAATTTTGTTGTTTGTATGGGGTCTCTGGCTCAGGTAAATCCACATTGCTAAACCTTATGGCTGGAATAGAGAGGTTAAGTTCAGGGAAAATCACTATTAAAGGCAAGAACATACATAGAATGAGTGAGAATGGTCTTGCTAAGTTTAGACAAAGAAATCTTGGTTTTGTTTTTCAATCTTATAATCTTCTGAATACAATGACAGCTTCAGAGAATGTAGAGCTTCCCTTGGTTTATCAACGGATAAAACCAAAGAAGCGAAAGAAGATGGCAAGAGATATGCTGACCAAGGTTGGACTTGGAGGAAGGCTTAAACACAAACCCAATGAGATGAGTGGTGGTCAACAGCAAAGAGTGGGTATTGCTAGAGCGTTTGTAGGCAATCCAGATATTGTATTTGCTGATGAGCCTACTGGTAACCTGGATTCAAAGACAACAAAAGAGGTTATGGATTTAATAAAGCAGATGGCAGAAGAAAACAACCTTACCATTGTCATGGTAACCCATGATATTGGTCTAACAAAATATGCAGATAAAATTATTCATATTCTTGATGGAAAGATTCAAGAGAAACAGGTAGAAACAGCTTAAAAAATTAGGGAAGTTGAGGGAGTTAGGTATGAGAAAAAAGAAAATTATTGTGGCACTGCTAATGTTTACAATAGTATCAATAGGAGTTTTAGGACATAATGCAAGGGTAAAGGCAGAAGAAGGATTTTCTGCTAATTCAGAAGTGGGGCCCTCTGTGGAGTTTGCAGAGAAAATAGAAGATATAGTGATAAAACCCGGGGAAACTATACATATTAAAATGCCTATAAGAATAGGAGAATTTACTGTAGAGTCCCCTAAGGTAAGTCTTAGTTCCAGTGATGAAGATAGTCCATTTATATTTTCCAATGAACAAGTTGTAGGTCAATATGAAGGCAGCGCTTCAGCAATTTATAAGGGAAGTACAGCCTATATAGAATTCGATGTAACAGCTAAGGAATTAGCAAAGATAAAGGCGTATCCAATTACAATAAATATAAGTGGTATGTATTATAATTATCTTGCATGGGAAAATCCCCAAAAAACGTTTAAAGGAAGTTTGAATTTTAATATCTATGTATTAGAAGAAAAGATACCTGCTCAACTAACAATTTCTAAAGTTAATATAGGTAATAATGTTGCAGGAAATGATACAGAACTTTCTTTTATAGTTAAAAACGAAGGTGAAGTTATGGCTCGCAATACCTTTATCAACCTTGATTATTCTGACACAGGTATTAAAGCCAAACATACAATTTTGAATATGAAGATTGGAGACTTAGGACCTGGAAAGGAACAAAGGCTAAATTTGCCAGTCTCTATACTTACTACAGCTACACCAGGGAATAAAAAAATTAAAGCTAATTTTACTTATAAATACCTAGACGGTGATTCTGTTGAATCTGATTACAATATTTCAGTAAATATTAATGAAAACAAGGAAGCGCCTAATGTTTTCTTTAACGGAATATCTTACAAGGGTGAGTTAAAGCAAGGCAATAAATTTATAGTAAAGGCCTCCTTACAAAACTTTGGTAATTCAAAGGCATCCAATGTAAAAATATCCGTTGATGAAACTAGTATCTCAGCAGATAAATTTATGAAGGACTTCTTCTCAGATGGAATTTCCATAGGGGACATGGCTGTTAATGGTAAAAAGGAAGTTGAAATACCAATGAGGGTTTCTAATAATAATAGTGGCTCAAGTGATTTGAAACTTAACATAACTTATGAAGATAAGTATGGGGTTGAATACTCGGCAAGTGAAACCGTATATCCGGAAATTATCGGAACTACTATAGATACAGATACTAATCTTATTATAAGTAATGTAGTTCAAAGTCCAGCACAACCTAAAGCAGGCAACAGGCTGGAGATTTCTTTTGACCTTGAAAACAAGGGTAATGTAGATGTTTCAGATTTGAAAATTTCAACAGATATAATGCCCAATACTTTTATACCAGTTAACGCTGATCCATATCAGTATATGTCTACTTTAAAAGCTGGAGAGAAGAAAAGGATTGTAATTCCATTAAGGGTAGCAGAAAGTATTAAGGAAGGGCTAAACACTTTATCAGTTTCCATAGATTATAATGGTGGTTCTATTACAAGTGTTCCACTTACAGTTCTTGATGTGGAGAACGATCTAGGTAGTTCCAGTATGCCAAGGTTAATTGTTAGTAACTATAGTAGTGATGTAGAAGAATTAAAGTCAGGAAGTGATTTTAATTTTACATTTGAAATATATAATACTAATGCAAGTGTGGCTGCACAAAACATTACTATTACCATTGTCCAGGATGAATCGGCAATCTTTAAGTTAACTGGTGGAAGTAATAGTTTTTATGTTGATAAGATAGGGCCGGGAGAGTCTATAGAAAAGACTCTTGCATTACAGGTGAAAAATGATGCTACCACAAAATCATATCCATTAAGATTTGAAATAGATTATGATTATATTGGTACAGAATTGAATCATGAAACAGGTAAATTTGATGAAATAACAAAGACAGTAGAGAAAAGTTCAATGGAAATAAATCTACAAGCAACGGAAAACTACAGACCAGTAGTTGACTACGTTAATATATATTCTTGGGATGGTATGGTGTCAGTTGGTATGCCAGCAACATTATCTTTTGAGTTTTATAATATGGGTAAGTCTACATTAAACAATGTTGTTGCTACTATTGAAGGGGACTATATGAGTTCCACTGGCAATATGTACTTTATAGGTAATGTAATGGGCGGGGAAAGAACTTATGCAGAGATTGAAGTAATCCCTAACATGGAGGGCATGGCTCAAGGTATCTTGCGTATTACTTTTGAGGATAGTAATGGGGAAGAAATTGAGTTCACAAAGGAATTCGAATCCTATGTTGAAGGTGCACAGATTTGGGAACCAGGAGATGGTATGGATTATGATGATGTGTTTAATCCGGATTTTATAGAAGTAAAAGAAGAGATTATTCCCAAATGGTTATTTATTATTATTCAGGTTCTTGTCTTTGTAATAGTTTTAGTCATAACAAGTAAATTAATTGTAGGAAGACATAAAAAGAAACTTATTAAGCAAGAAGATGAGATGTATTAGACATAGATTTGGAAAAAAGAAATGGAGGGTTTATGATGAGAGATATGGTGTCCAGTGTTGCAAGCACAAATTTATCTATTGTAGCTAATGACCAAGAAATTTTAGGGGAAGATACATGGGTGGCTGAAGGTTTTGATGATCTTGAAGGTGAAGATGGCTCAGAAGGTTACCAAGATGAAACTCTAGAAGGCATGGAAGAAGATTTTGAGAATTACGATGAATTAGAGAATTACGATGAATTAGAGAATTACGATGATTTAGAGAATTATGATGATTTTGAGAATTACGATGATTTAGAATACTACGATGACTTTGGAGGAATGGGAGAGGAATATTATATGGGTTCGGAATATGATCCTGGTATGGGTATGGAAGAGCCTAAAGACCCTATATTATCCTCTTGGTGGTTTGTTATTGGTATAACAGTGGCTGTTTTGTTAGTCGGCGTGGCACTTGGGGCATTACTTGCAAAACTTAAAATAAAAAAAGGAATTGAGCTATATGAGGATTAGTGATCTAATTAAAATGGGTCTTAGGAATCTTACTCGCAGGAAAGCCAGAACTTTCCTTACAGTATTAGGTGTTTTTGTTGGCTCTTTATCTATTATCATTATGATTTCAATAGGACAGGGAGTTGAGGAAAACTTTGACTCCCAGTTAATAGAGCGGGGTAGCCTAACTACCATAACTATAGATACATATGGAGATGTAGTTGACGAGGATGGTAACTGGATTGATATGAAACAGCAGAAGCTAGATGATAAATTTGCTGAGCAATTGAAGACGATTGATTATGTTAAAGCTGTATCACCAGTTATTAGTAAGAGTGTTCGGTTGGAGACAAGAAAGTATACAGGATATGCCTATATTTCTGCTATGGACAGAAGTGTATTTAAGGAGTTTGAATTTCCCGAATTGGAATATGGGGAATATCCTTCTGAAGAGGATAATAGTCAGATTATATTCGGATTTGGGGAGCCTAGTTACTTTTATGACCCTAATTCAATGGGAATGAACTGGCAACCTATAGAAGTGGATATTGAGAGGGAAAAACTTGTTCTTAAATTTGATGAATATCAAGTGAATGATAGGAAGAAGGAATTTTCCCTTCCCCTTAACAATATTTCCAAGATGGTAGAGACTAAATCGCAGTATGACTGGAGCTCTTATATGGATTTAGACTACTTCAAGGAGATATACATGAAGTATGCAAACACCTTATCTTTAGAAGATAGAAAAAAGGCCATTCAGTCCCTAGATAATTACCAACAAATTCAGTTGAATGTTGATAGTATTGAGCATGTGGAAGAAGTACAAGACATAATAAGAGATATGGGTTTTTCCTCATATAGTAGCATGCAATACGTTAAGCCCATGTTAGAAGCTTCTAAATCATTACAGACGGTTTTGCTTGTACTAGGTGCTGTAGCAATGGTAGTGGCATCAATATCAATAGCTAACACAATGGTAATGTCCATATATGAGAGAACGAAGGAAATTGGTATTATGAAAGTGTTAGGCTCTGGAGTTAATGACGTTAGAAGGCTCTTCTTATTTGAAGCAGGAATGATTGGATTTTTAGGTGGAATACTTGGCAATGCACTTGGGTTTTTAGCCTCTTGGCTTATTAATAGATTTGGAGAACCTATATTTGGTGCTTTAATGGGAGGGCAACAACTTTACGAGTCCACTGAAGCAATAACGTATTCTGTAATACCTCCTTACCTCCCTTTCGTGGCTTTAGCCATATCTGTTGTCGTAGGCCTTATTTCTGGTTATTTTCCAGCCAGACGTGCCACAAAGATTAGTGCAATTGAGGCAATGAGATCAGAAGGATAATTGCATTATGACATAATTGTGTTATAATGTATCACAAACGTAAAGATGAGGTGAAAGGATGACATGCCAATCATGTGGAAGGATGACCCAAGATCAAGAAGCTAATTATTGTTTTTATTGCGGTGATTCTTTTCGAGAACCAGTAGATATAGTGATAAATCCAAAGCCACAGGCAGAAGAAGCCCAGGAGCAGAGCCTATCGTCAACAGCCCTTTCCAATGAAAAACCAATTGCTTTTTCAAGTTGGTTAAGGACTTATGCGATAATGTTTATACCCTATGTAGGATTGATTGTATTTATTGCTCTTTGTGTCTATTGGTCAGTTGCAGACAATGTAGTTGAAACAAAGAAAAGTTGGGCAAGGGCGACGCTTATTTTTCTGGGAATAAATTTAATTATGGGATATATACTATTATCAACTATAATGCCAGAATTGCTTGGAGGAAGTACATTAGGAGACCTTCTATGGCTAGGTAAGGACAACTTTAAGGTATAGAATTATAGGATCTAAGATATAAATTTTAAAAGTATTATCATAAGAGAGGAATATTTATGACTAAAATTAGAACAAGATTTGCTCCAAGTCCAACAGGTAATATGCATGTTGGTAATTTAAGAACAGCATTATATGAGTATTTGATAGCAAAGCATGAAGGCGGAAGCTTTATTCTTAGAATAGAAGATACAGATCAGGGACGTTTGGTCGAAGGGGCAACGGATATTATATATCGTACCATGAAAGGTACAGGATTAATCCATGACGAAGGTCCAGATAAGGATGAAGGCTTTGGTCCCTATGTACAAAGTGAGCGCCAGGCTGAAGGTATATATTTAAAGTATGTTAAGGAATTAATAGAAAAGGGTAATGCATATTATTGTTTTTGCAGTAAAGATAGACTAGAAAGTCTAAAAAGTGATCTTGGGGATAAGGAATTTGTCCAGTATGACAAGCATTGTCATAATCTGTCTAATGAAGAAGTAGAAGAGAAGTTGGCAGCAGGAACACCTTATGTAATTCGCCAGAACAACCCTACAAAAGGTACTACTACATTTCGAGATGTAGTATATGGAGAGATTACAGTAGATAATAATGAACTTGATGATATGATTTTGATAAAATCTGATGGTTACCCTACCTATAACTTTGCCAATGTAGTAGATGATCATTTAATGGAGATTACCCACGTAGTAAGAGGTAACGAGTATCTTTCATCTACTCCAAAATACACAAGGCTATACCAGGATTTTGATTGGGAGGAACCAGTTTATATTCATTGCCCTTTAATAACAGATGAAAACCATAAGAAATTAAGTAAGCGTAGCGGTCATTCTTCTTATGAAGATCTTTTGGAACAGGGCTTTTTATCAGAGGCAATAGTAAATTTTGTAGCACTTCTAGGATGGAGTCCTTCAAGCAATCAAGAGATAATGTCCCTAGATGAATTAATAAAAGAATTTGATTATAATAGGATTAATAAAGCACCAGCAGTCTTTGATATAGTTAAACTGCGCTGGATGAATGGGGAATATATAAAGAAGATGGACGAGGATAAGTTCTATGAGATGGCCCTTCCGTATATAGAGAAGGCAATTACCAAGGACTTAGACTTAAAGAGAATCTCATCCCTAGTTCAAAGTAGAATCGAGACTTTTCTGGATATTGAAGACATGATTGATTTCTTCCAGGAGCTTCCTGACTACGACATAGACATATACACCCATAAAAGGATGAAGACGAATCCGGAAGGTTCTTTAGAGATACTTTTGGAACTACAAACTATCCTTGAAGAGCATGAGGATTATTCTGAAGCTGGATTAGAAAAGCTTGTTAAGGGGTATATTGCTGATAAGGCTATAAAGGGTGGACAAGTTTTCTGGCCTATACGAATTGCAGTATCAGGTAAAGAATCAACTCCTGGTGGTGCTTATGAGATTATAAGCATCTTAGGAAAAGATGAGAGTTTAAGAAGAATAGCTAAATCAATAGATAAGTTAAGAGGTTAGACATATATGAAGATGAATCAAGCACAAAAACAGGCCCTTTCCCACAATGAAGGGCCTATGCTTGTTTTGGCGGGTCCTGGTTCCGGAAAGACCATGGTCATAACACAGCGTACAAAACATCTAATAGAAGAATATAAAGTTCCTGAAAATAGCATACTTGTTATTACATTTACTAAGGCGGCAGCTAAGGAAATGAAGGAAAGGTTTTTGAAAGCTACAGAAAAAAACCATACATCTGTAAGTTTTGGCACTTTCCATGCTATTTTCTTTACCATATTAAAACACGCATATAGCTTAAACGGTTCTAATATTGTTAGGGAAGCTGATAAAAAGCAGCTTATGAGGGAACTGATTCGTAAATCAGAATTGGAATATGATGATGAAAATGAATTTATATCAGATTTGTTTACAGAGATAAGTCTTGTTAAAGGCAATCAGATAGAACTTGACAATTATTATTCTGTAAACTGTGGAGATGATACATTTCGTAGTATTTATAAGGAGTATAATCAAAGGTTAAGAAAGGCAAGGTTAATTGATTTTGATGATATGCTTGTTCTTTGCCATCAGCTTTTTACCAAGCGAGAAGACTATCTTAAAGCCTGGCAATCTAAATATCAATATATCTTAGTAGATGAGTTTCAGGATATAAACAAGATTCAATATGAAATAATTCAAATGCTTGCAGCCCCCCAAAACAATCTTTTTATTGTGGGAGATGATGATCAGTCTATCTACCATTTCCGAGGTGCAAAACCAGAAATCATGTTAAACTTCCCTAAAGACTATGAGGATTGCAAGATGGTGAATTTAGATACCAACTACCGAACCACATCTAATATTATAAGTATGTCTAATCGCCTGATAGAACATAATAAAAACAGATTTCCCAAGAAGATAAAATCAGCTAAGGGTAACGGAAGAGATGTCATTATAGAAGAATTCCACACCCTTGCAAAGCAAAATCAATGGCTAGTAGGTGAGATATTAAAGAGGAACAAAGAAGGTATTTCATTTAATGAGGTGGCCATTCTACTTCGTACCAATCAAGGGTTTGGTTCAATGTTATATAAGCTAATGGAATACAATATTCCTTTCTATACAAGAGATAGCCTCCCGAATATCTTTGACCACTGGATTGCAAGGGATATATTATCATATCTAGAAATTGCTATGGGCCAAACAGATCGTAGCTTATATTTAAGGATTATAAATAGGCCTACACGGTATGTTAGCAGGGAATGTTTTTCTAGCCCTCAGGTTGATTTTGAAGATGTTAAGGATTATTATGATGACAAAAAGTGGATGTTGGAAAGATTGGATCAATTTGAATATGATATAGGCATTTTAGATGGAATGGCTCCTTATGCAGCGGTAAATTATATCAGAAAAGGGATTGGGTATGATGGCTATCTCAAAGAATATGCCCAAAGTAGAAAAATGAAGTTGGAAGACCTTATAGATGTTCTAGACGAACTACAAGAAACTACTAAAGATGTAAGAACTCTTGATGATTGGTTTGACTATATTAAAAGTTATAAGCAGGAGTTAAAAGATCAGCAAAAGCAGCATAGCTGGGATGGTTCCCCTAGGGTAACCATATCGACAATGCATAGTTCCAAGGGTTTGGAATTTGAAGTGGTTTTTATAGTAGATGCAAATGAAGGAATTATTCCACATAAGAAAGCAGTTTTGCCAACGGAACTAGAAGAAGAAAGGCGACTTTTTTATGTAGCGATGACAAGAGCTAAAGAATATTTATATATATCAAGTGCTAAGGAGAGGTACAATAAAGAGATGGAACCCTCAAGATTTATCGAAGAGATAAAGGAAGCAGCAGACTCATAAAAAAAGAGGAAGACTCTACTCATATATAAGTAGAGTCTTCCTCAATTTTTATTAATCCTCTAATTCTTCATCCGATTCATCAAAATCTAACATGTCAATCAATTCTTCGTAAGCATCTATAACTGCCTCAAATTCATCATCATCTTCGATTACGACTAATTCAATATCCTCATCATCTTCAATGTATTGGAAGAAATGTATAGAAGGCTCATCTTCTTCATCCATAGGCTGTAGGGCAATGTAAATCTTGTCATCAAGTGGAAATTTCTCTAATACTACACAATCTAAATCGGAATCGTCATCCAATGATAATGTAAGTATCTCGTATTCTTCTTCATGGTCATGGCCACAATTGCAGCCGTCTGTGTGTTTATGGTCGCTCATATTAGCACCTCACTTATTATATTTGATAAGTAAAAGGTATCAGAGCTAGAGTTAAATTGCAAGCAAAACATTCAATTATTTTCTAAAATTAAAAGATTTACATATATTTTAATTTTAGAATAAACATATATTCCTAAAAATGAAGTTTGGAATAGGTATAGGAATTGCCTTTAGATAAAAAGTTTCTACCAGAACCGGCCCTATATATATAATTAATAATAAAAAACATCCCAAAACCAATAAGACCCCCAATTAATCCGTAGATTATGTCGTCAATATCAGAACCTGGTGCAAGTATCCAAAACTGAATTGTTTCAATTAGTAAAGGAAGGAGTAACAAAGAAATAAACCTTAAGATTCGTGACTTGTTACGTAATAACAATGTTATATAGAAGCCATAAGGAATAAAAATCAAAGTACGACTTGCCATATATATAAAAATATCTTTTAAGGGGCCTATTCCAACTATAAGTCTTTCAATTAAGATGGATAGTGAAAAAAGGGGAGTAACATTTGCCGGGTCAGAAATAATTGGGTAAGGCCATGGATAATTCCCTCCTAAGAAGGAAGCATATATAATAATGCCAAAATAGAATAATATAAAAACAATACTATTATTTCTATAGAAGGAAAAAAAGTTCTCTGTTTTTGAGCTGTGTTCCAACATGCTGCGAATATAGTTATGTAATGTGGGAAGTAGCCAATTAATAATTGCTATCCCATATAAAACAGGAGAATATAGTAATATTGATTCCCCCTGTCCATAATAAGTTAGAAATGCAATTATAATACTTATGAATAAAATTAATACTGAAAAAATAAAACTAGAAATATAGGTTTGTGATCTTTCTAAAATCATATGATTAAGGATTATACATATAAGCGCAGATAACCCTAATATAATCAAGGGTGGCTCAATAAAGTAATAGACAAGAAATTGTAGCACAATAGTAGAAATACTTGAAAACACTATTAGGGTAGAAGTGTGGGTGCTTGTTCTTCTGGGCATATCTTTACCAACTTTCTATATTATCATTCGTATTTGTCTGGGTAAACACTCAACTTTAATATGTGACCATATAGCTGGAACTTCACCATCAGTATGGGTAGCTGCGTCTTGATCAAGATGTATTTCTATGGTGGAACAATTAAAGGCCTCAATTCCTTTAAATTTAGTATGTTTACCAAATAATATTGTGGGCATAAGTAGGATGGTTTTAAAGCGACTAAGTCCCTGAGCCAATAAGATGCTAAGCTTACCATCCCTAGGATGTGCATGTGGTGCCATCTTAACGCCTCCGCCTTCGTATGGATGAATCATATTAGCAACCAGTAATATCTTATCATAATAGGTTTTTTTAACACCATCCACAATAATATATCCACTAATAGGCTTAACAGTAAAAATCTGTTTTATTGTAATTGCTAAGTATACAAGCTTTCCTAGGCCAAAGCGATTAAATTTCCCCTTTAAAGTTGATGATTGTACTTCAACACAAACACTGGCGTCATATCCTATTCCGCTAGAACATATAAACTTCCTAGATGGTAGATCAGAGTTTAGAAAATGCATAAGGCCTAAATCAAAATATTGAATTTTTTTAGGTTTTAATATCTTTTCTAAAGCTTTCATTGGATTTTTTGGTATATCCAAGCTTCTTGCCAAATCATTACTGGAACCAGAAGGAATATAACCCAAAAGAACCTGGCTAAAATCACTAATGCCATTTACAACTTCATTTAAAGTTCCGTCTCCACCTATTACAACAATATTCTTAATTCCCTTTGCACTGTGGCATATATCTGTGACCAATTGACTTGCATGTCCTTCTTCTTTTGAAAAGTGTGCAGAATAAGAAATATTGTTTTTATCTAACTCATCTTTTATAAGCTGCCAAAATCTAGAACTCCTTCCAGAGCTGGATTTTGGATTAATTATGAAATAATACATGTCTTCTCTCTCCCTTGTACAAGGTAAATGCTATACATGAATTTTAAATGATAATGCTTCTAATGTCAATCCATTTATAGTAAACAGGCACAGAATTGTCCTTAGCTCATAAAATGAATAGAACAACAAAATGCTCGGATGTTGCTCA
>CAZPWO010000027.1:20045-21449 GCA_964590525.1 uncultured Herbinix sp.
CCAGTTGGAATGTGTTATGTCCCATGGCAACGTTTTGATAACTTGTTTGACAATGAATTTGAGGCAATAAAAAATGGAACCTTATTTAAAGATTTAAACTTAGATTGGTATGGAAGGGGTTGTTAGTATGAATAAAGGAAGTAGAGAAAAATTATTTGCTTGTATAACTGCCACAAGCTTTGTATTAGATGATTTAAGGCTTTTTTTGGACACTCATCCTAACGACCAAAATGCCTTATGTTATTGGAAGAAGTATGAAAAGGTAAGAAATGATGCAGTAGAAGAGTATACAAGATGTTATGGGCCAATTAGTGCCTATAACGTAGATGTTGACAATTGTTGGACTTGGATTGAAGAGCCTTGGCCATGGGAAGTGAGGTGTTAGTGAATGTGGACTTATGAAAAGAGATTACAGTATCCAGTAAATATTAAAGAGACTAATCCGCGACTTGCCCAGGTTATAATTAGCCAATTCGGTGGTCCTAATTGCATTTGCATATAATCATCTACAATACAAGTAAACATCGATATGTTCCGTCTCTTTGTCATAAACTACTTTCTTAACAATGCTCTTAATAGCTGTATTTTTAACATTAATATCTTCATCTGATATCAATATTGAGTATACACTATTAATTTTCTCGATTAAAATATCCTTTTGCTTTTCAGTTTTCTTAGGTAGCTTAAGTTCATTAAGTTGCTTTTCAAGGTTTTTTCTTTCCTCATTAAGTCTTTCCTTATTTTCTTTATATTCTTCCAGTGTATCTATTGCATTTATATAAGCATCTTTTATTCTTGATTCCTTTTGATCCAATCTCTTTAAACTATTACTAATAATATCAATATTATCATTAACTGTATCTTCATTAAGTACTTCATAGTCAAAGTCTCCAGTTTTGGCTAAATCCTTAAGTGTTTTTAGGACAGCTTCTTCTATCTTCCAGTGGCTAACAAAATGCGAAACTGTACACTTGCCCTTTGAGTACCAGCTACACTGGAAGCCTCCTGTAGCTCCTCCTGACACTAACACTTTATCACAAGTACTACATCTTAGCACACCAGTAAGCCAATGAGATGCTAAGTTGCTAGGTTTGGCATAGCGTGGCTTATATTCCGATAAGATTTTATCATTTACTTCTTCCCAAAGTTCTTCAGATATAATAGGTACGTGTTCTCCCTTTTCTATTATTAACTTCGCAGAACTTTTCTTCTGGTCACGAGAATCAATTTTTCCATTAGGATTCCAACGAACATATCCCTTATAAGTAGGGTTTTGCAATATATACTTAACTCCACGGTTATCAAAGAAATTTCCCCTTTTCGTTTTTATTCCCATACTATTTAATCTTTTTGCAAGCGAAAAAAAGCTTTCGGCTTCATATAGATAGGATCTATAAAGTTGCT
>CAZPWO010000028.1:0-21200 GCA_964590525.1 uncultured Herbinix sp.
CTGAAAGATCTTTAGGATGAGATGTCATAAAACGAATTCTTTCAATACCATCTATGCTTTCAATTTCTTTTAGTAGTTGTGCAAAAGTCATTGGCTTATCCAGTGTCTTGCCATAAGAGTTAACATTTTGACCTAGTAACATTATCTCAACTACTCCATCATTAGCAAGAGCTCTTATTTCATTTAAAACATCTTCAGGATTTCTACTACGCTCTCTACCTCTAACATAAGGTACAATACAATAACTACAAAAGTTATTGCAACCAAACATAATATTAACTCCTGCTTTGAAGCTGTATTTCCTCTCATTTGGAAGGTTTTCAACGATAAGGTCAGTATCCTTCCATAAGTCAATAATCATCCTATCTGAGTCAAGACGAAGCTCTATTAGCTCAGCAAGTTTGAATATATTATGAGTACCGAATATAATATCAACAAAAGGATAGCTTTTCTGTATTTTTTCTACAGCTGTAGGCTCTTGCATCATACAACCACATATAACAATCATCTTATTAGGATTACTCTTTTTTAGTTTTCCTAGATATCCTAACCTACCATAAACTCTATTATTAGCATTCTCCCTAACAGTACATGTGTTATAAAGAACAAAATCAGCTTCCTCTGTATCAGATTCCTCATAACCTATTTGTTTTAGAATTCCAGCTATTTTTTCAGAATCCCTGTTATTCATCTGGCAACCAAATGTTTCAATATAGTATGTTCTTCTTATATTGCTTTTACTATATTCTTTTTCAAATCTTACTTTAAGTTTTTTTATGATTTCTAGTTGCTTTACAGTTTCTTGAACATTAATACTATCTATGTTTTTTTCCATTGTATCTCCTTCTTTATATTTTATATAATACTAGAAAAATTGAATATTAGTAGCTTAAGTTCTTCAAAAGTACTTTTACGGTATTTAATATCTAAAGGAAATGATGCTTCTTCTTCTACTGTTTCAATTGTAATTGCAGGTTTAATGAAATGTTCTGAGTAATAATGAACTGTATTCCCACCGGTATCCCCCTGTTCGATCTCATGCTGTGGTGATACAATTCTATAATCAGTAATATCTTTAAGTCTCTGTGCTATATATAGTTGTTTTTCATTATAAGGATTTGATAACATTCTGCGATGATAAAATATCTCTTTTCCCCTGGAATGAAAATCAATGAATCCCTTGGTCCTATATTGATGAAATACCGCAATCAGCGCCTTTGTTTCATCTTCACTTGGGGCATAGTCGTTAGGGGTTTTAGGTTTCCAAAGCTTACTAGGAAAGTTTCTATTGATATCAACCCCCCTGGCGTTATATTTCCAAATAGCATGGGGAAGTTTTTTAGCAATTGCCCTTTCCCTAAGTTTTTCATCCCTAATTGTTTGGTATCCATATAATGATATCATATATCCGTCAGGATTTAAAAGAGGAATAAAGAGGATTGTATATGTATGTAATAGTTCGTGCATACAATTTTCAAATATCATATGTTCATACTCATTCTCAAAATCAGAATGCCTTTCACTAAGTTGTTGAAAGAAATCACCCTTTTGTCCTATATAATTCATATAAATAATAGCATAATACTCGATGATTTTCATTAACACTATAGTGTTAATACTCTCTCTTCCGTGGACTCCCCCTGTACAGATTATATACTTATCTCCAAGTCCTAATTTTAGCAAAACAATGTCACGATTGTCATGGGAACTGCCAATCGTGACATTTTGTATTATATTACTATATCTCCCTGCTAATTTTTTACTATCAGTAAGGAATTTATCATAAGTATAATTTACTTCTTCTAAGTTAATTATCATGGCACACACTCCCTGATTATTTCATAATACTATATGAAAAGTGTGACATGAATATTCTTAATAGATTTTTATATTTATTCTACATTATAAAATATCTGTGCAATTGGTGAGTCTTCTGATAATATTAAAGTTTTATTATCTCCTGTTAAGGACTCTTTAGCAGCTTCTAATCCACGAACGAAGGTATAGAAATCACTTCTTGCTGGGTCTGAGTATGCGTCAGATAATACTCTCATAAACTCAGCTTCACCTTGTGCCCTTATTCTAGCTGCTTCTGTTTCAGCATTAGAGACAGATATAGCAACTTCTCTATCAGTTCCGTTACGGATAATCTGTGCTTCAGATTCACCCTCAGCAGTGTAAGTTGCTGCCATCTGAGATCTCTCAGAAATCATTCTTTCATATACAGCATTCTTATTATCAGCAGGAAGGTCTAGATGCTTTAATTCAATGGAAATCAAGTCAATACCATAGTCCCTCATTGAATCCCCAATATTGCTCATAATAGCATCACTTAATTCGTGATTCCTGCCACTAATTACTGTGCTTTGGGGTTTACTACTAATAATATTCTTTAAAGAGTTATATACAGTTGTATCAATTCTACTTTGAGCTAAGACCAGGGATGAATTTAGGGTCTGTGCAAAAAGTCTAGCATCTTCAATCTTCCATAAGACATAACTATCAACAACCATTGTTTTCTTATCCATGGTTATAACATCAGATTCCCTCACGTCATAGAATTGTATATCCTTGGGTAAAGTTTGAATAGATTGAATAAATGGAGTCTTAAGTGATATACCTGCTTCATCAATAACAAAATCAACTCTACCAAAACGTTTAATTAGTTTAAATTCATCTTCTTGTGTTACTACAACAGAATTAGATAATACAACTATTGCAGCTACAATAATTATAGCTAAAGTTACTCCTGCAATTCCTTTAATTTTTTTACTCATTAGTTATTTCCCCCTTCCGTAAATGGCTCTAATGGTAACATTTTCTGAGTTCCATCTCCACTGTCGATTATAACCTTTACAGAAGGAAGTATATCTTCCATTGCTTCATAATACATTCTTTGCTTAGTAATAAGTGGATACTTAGTGTATTCATCATACATTTCATTGAATCTAGCTACTTCTGCTTGGGCCTGGTTGACTTTCCTTGCTTTAGCTGATTCAGCTTCCTGTATTATCTTATCTACCTCTGCTTCCGCTTTAGGTAACTGCTCATTTCTATATTTATTAGCATTATTAATTGAAGTATCTTTACCTTGCTTTGCTGTTTCTACAGATTTAAAGGCTTCCATAACTTCTTCTGTTGGTGGTTCCGAATCCTGAATTGTTAAATTAACTAATTGAATACCAATATCATGATCAAGAAGTTCATTAATTATCTGATCTTTTATAGTGGATTGAATCTCAAACTTACCAGTTGTAATAACATCATCAACTAGGTAACCACCTACTACGGATCTAATATTGCTTTGAGCTACATTTTTAAGTATTGTCTGTGGATACTGAGACGCATATAGATATTTAATAGGATCAGCCACCCTATATTCTAAGAAAAAGTCTACATTAACAAAGTTGAAATCAAGAGTAATCATTACAGACTCATCTTCAATACTTTGACCTGTATACATATCATATCCAATTGGCATACCCTGAATTGTAGTATCTACTTTCTGAACCCTTTGAATAATTGGTATCTTAAAATGTAATCCGGATTCACTAACTGTTTTAGCCTTACCAAATGTGGTTATAACTGCTTGTTCCTGCTCATTAATAGAATAGAAGGAACCAAAACTAAATATAGCAACAATTATTAATAAAACAATAATTGCAAAAATCTTTTTAAACTTGCGAAAGAATTCCCTTATATCATCTCCGCTAGGCATATCATAAATCTCTCCTGCCATATACTTAACCTCTTTTCTAATTATATATCACAAATTTACTAGTTTCTTATCTGTCCACTACCTAAGATTATATACTTACTTGTGGTTAAAGCTTCTAAGCCCATGGGGCCTCTTGCATGAAGCTTCTGTGTACTAATTCCTATCTCTGCTCCAAAGCCAAAGACATTACCATCAGTAAAACGAGTAGATGCATTTACATATACTGCAGCAGCATCGATTTCATTTAAAAACTTCATGGAATTGTTATAATCATTAGTAATAATAGCTTCAGAATGTTTTGTATTATATCTATTGATGTGTGCGATAGCTTCATCAATATCATTAATAACCTTTAGTGATATGATCTTATCTAGGTATTCTTCTCCATAATCCTCTTCAGTAGCAGGTAAGCATTCACTGCAAATACTTCGTGCTCTTTCATCAGCTCTAATCTCAATATCCTTAGCCTTAAGCCTCTTATGTAACAAAGGAATAAACTCTTTGCTAATAGCCTCATGTATTACTAAGGATTCACATGTGTTACATACACCAAGTCGCTGGGTCTTAGCGTTATCTATAATATCTAAAGCCATATCAAAGTCAGCATATTCGTCAACATAGATATGACAATTTCCACTACCTGTTTCAATAACTGGAATTGTGCTGTTTTCAACCACTGACTTAATAAGGCCTAAGCCTCCCCTTGGAATTAATACGTCAATATATTTATTTAGTTTCATAAATTGTGCAGCTGTTTCCCTTGAAGTATCTTCAATAAGCTGAACAGCATCCATATTAGAACCTGAACTCTTCAATCCCTCTCTTAGGGCTTTTATAATAGCTTTATTACTAACTATTGCGTCACTACCACCTCTTAGTACAACAGCATTACCTGCTTTAAAGCATAATCCAAAGGCATCTGAAGTAACATTAGGCCGAGATTCATATATAATGCCTATAACACCTAATGGAACTACTTTTTTTCCTATAAGAAGCCCGTTGGGTCTTTCATCCATTGATAAAACTTTTCCAACAGGATCAGGAAGATCCCTAAGTTGCAAAAGTCCATCCGCCATATCATTAATTCTTTCTGGATTAAGGCGTAAACGGTCAATAAGCGAGCTTTTTACCCCATTATTTATTGCTGATTCAATATCCTTCTCATTAGCAGCTAATATATCTTCCTGGGCATCCATAAGAGCCTTAGCACAATTTGTTAGGACCTTGTTCTTGTCATCCTGCTTCATTTTACTTATTGAAGTTGCAGCTTTTTTTGCCTTTTCTCCTAATTGATTAAGGTAATTCATAAAACGCTCCTTTCATAAAGCCTTATTATTATCCAGTATCTATTATTTGTTTTCTTGTGAAGATCTCATGTTTTTTATATCATATTCATCTGGCTCTAAGATTCCTTCATGGTATTACTAATCCTTAGACTTTCCCTTGGCTTTTGTTATGCTACCATCATCTTCAACAAATGAAATATTATCTAAAGTACCTCTTAGGTTTTTACGTATTGCCTTAATATAGTCCTGACGAAGTTTTGCTTGCTCCTGTTTTTCTTCAGGGCTAAGTCCTTGGTTTTTTGATTTACCGTATAATTCATTTATACGATCAATAGTTGCCTGATCCATTATAAAGTTCCTTTCCAGAAATGTTATTTACACTGCTTGTCATTGGGTCTTACATAGTCTAACAGATTGAAATCTCCATTTTTATTAGACTTAAACAGGGTTCCTACTTCTTCACCCTTTAGAATCCGATTTATATTATCAACATCATCACCATTGCAGATAACCATATCGGCACCAGAAGCTGTTGCTATTTTTCCAGCAAAGATTTTTGTTGTCATACCCCCTGTACCAACATCTGCACCTGTTGTTGACTTTGCCATGTTGAACATGTCGCCAGTAATCTTATCTACATAGGAAATTAGTTTTGCCTTCTTATTTGTATTTGGGTCATCAGTACAAAAACCATCTATATCTGATAAGAGAATAAGAAGATCAGCATCTACTAAAGCTGTTACTATGGAAGAAAGTGTATCATTGTCACTGAAGTTCAATTCATCAGTAGATACAGTATCATTAGCATTTACAATTGGAATCACATCCATTTGAAGCAATTCCTCAAATGTGTTTCTAGCATTACTACGGCTGTGATCGTTGATCATTGTATCTTTTGTCATTAAAATCTGAGCCGCTATCTGATCATACTCTGCAAAAAATTTCTGATAAATCATCATAAGTCTTGCCTGACCAACTGCTGCACAGGCTTGCTTTACAGAAAGTGTTTTAGGCTTTTCTTTCAAAGATAAGGCTACTCTTCCTACTGCAATGGCTCCGGAAGTAACCATTATAACATCTTTACCTTGATTCTTAATATCTGTCACAATCTGAACTAACTTTTCTATC
Source organism: uncultured Herbinix sp. (assembly GCA_964590525.1). GTDB lineage: Bacteria > Bacillota > Clostridia > Lachnospirales > Lachnospiraceae > Mobilitalea. The sequence goes on from CAZPWO010000028.1 coordinate 6,133, forward strand.
TTGCCAATATTTAATCGTCCCGTTTGGGCATGGGTTAAACAAGAAGAGCCTATTTTAATTACAATCCTATCTTTATCTTTTAAATGTGCCCTATAATTCATTTAATGTCCTCCATAGTAAATATCTTAATAATATCTTTAAGTATATCATTTATTCACCTTTTATACAAGTTGTCATTATTTTGCAAGATTCCATTATTGACTTAAATTGGATTGCTTCCTGCCACATAGGCTGAACTCCATGCCCATTGTAAATTGTATCCCCCACAGGTCCCATCAACATTAACTAACTCTCCCACTAGAAATAAGTTATTAATAATTCTAGATTCCATATTTGCAGGATTTATTTCTTTGCTTGGAATTCCCCCTGTAGTCACTTGCGCTCTATCAAATGAATTAGTGCCACTTATTGTAAGTTTAAAGTCTTTAATCTCTCCTACTATTTTTTCTAATTCATCAGGGCCTACATCTTTTGATTTTCTGTAACCATCTATAGATGACCTTTTAACTAGTCCATATGACAATTTATCATTTAATAGACCTAATAAGACTTCTTGCATATTTTTTTCACCATTATGCTGAATTCTTTTTCTTATAAGCTCCATTAAGTCTTTAGAGGAGATTGTAGGTAATAAATCTATATTAAGTTCTATATCTTCAGTATGAACAAGAGCTTTTGAAACAAAACGACTTATTTGCATAATGGGAATACCTGATATTCCATAGTCAGTAAAGTTTATCTCTCCTTCTTCAGAAGTTATAATCTTATCTTCACGCAGTAGATTTACTTTAGCACTTGTTCTTACTCCTGATAAAGTCTGGCATATCTTATCAGGGGACTTTAGTTGAACCAGTGCAGGTAGTGGTTCAACAATGGTGTGGCCTAGAGACTTAGCCAGTGTATAACCACTTCCATCGGATCCTAACATAGGCTGAGCACAACCCCCTGTAGCTAATATAAGCTTTTTAGCATAATAGGAATTAAACTCTTTCCTATCCTTTAAATTGTTATCATTATAAATGCTGTGACTTACAATGTTTTTTTGTTTTCTTATATTTCTTTTAGCCTTTTTTTCAGAAAGTGGAGTGTGTTTTGTTTTTATTGTAAAATATGGTTTTTTAACTTCTATTACTTTTTCTTGGAATATGAATTCTACCCCAAGTCGTTGGCATTCCATTATTAGAAGATCTACAAAACTAGAAGCTTGTTCTGAATTAGGATATAGATAGCCATTAATCTCTTTTGGATAAATCCCTATTTCCTTGAAGAAGTTTATAGTTTTTTTCACATCAAAATGTGACAGTACTTCATCTACAAATGCACTGTCATCACTGCGGTAGCATTCTGGCTCTTGAACTAAGTTAGTATAGTTACACCTACCATTACCAGTTGCTAATATCTTTTTTCCTGCTATGGGATTTTTCTCTATAACTAAAACTTTTTGTTTTGCTCTTGCAGCTACTATTGCTGCAAGTAGGCCTGAAGCACCTGCTCCTACTATTATAAAATCATATGTCACCAATAAATGCCTCCTATATAAATCCTAATAATTAGAAATCATTATATTTTATTTTAGGCATTAAATCAAGGGTTTTAAGAATTATAAAAGAATCTTTATATTATTTTTATTAATTATTATTAGCTAGAGTAGCTTTCCAAAAGAGAATATAATTCTTCCGGACTTTCAATATAGATTCCTTTACTTAGGGCGATTCTATCAGTTTCTGGCAAGTTTTTAGCTTCAATATAGGTATAAGTATGAATTGACTTTAAGTCACTATTATATACAATCACATATCCATCCTTTATAGCTATATAAAAGCGAAATGCCACTAAATTATCATCATAAGTTTTCCGAAGTATGACCTCTTCTTCAGAGAACCTTAATAATTCACATGAAATTAGTCCCTTATTATATTCTTGCAGAGTCAAGTCATCTATATAGTTTTCAAGGTAATCTAGTACTTGATCCCTGGTTAATCCAACAAGATGGGCTGGAGGACTCAATTGTTCAGTTGTTAAAGTCCCATTGTTTAGGTCAAAGATTTCTAATACATACTTAGTTGTTGGTTTTATAGTTTGTACAGCTAGCATATCAACATAAAGTAATTCTTCCTCTATAGGAATATCAGTTGATATATTCTCTTCCCTTATATCTGCAAGTTCTTGACTTCTTTCAATTGACTGATTATTAAATTTATTTAGTGCATGCCTATAACTTAGGTAATAACACATGGTAAACATCATAGTTAAAGATATAATACTTAAGAAATAAATATATGCCTTTTTGATTTTCATCAAAATCACTCCTTTGGCATATATTTTCTCCATTATTTAGTTGATTATACAAAATAAGATAAAGCAATCCTCTGAAATATAATTCCACAAAGTATTATAAGGTCAATATTAGAATAATCGTAGTTTTTTTAATAGGCCTACTATGAGGTCTCCTTTTGGTAGGCTAATAATTTCCTCTTCTGTAATTCCTTTAAGAAGTATTAATGGAATAAAATATGTAACAACTGCTATCACCATACATATTATTGTTGAAATCCAATTGATAGATGTTAAATACATTAGGCCCTTATAAGAAAAGTAAACTATAATAGACATAATAGCTGAACTTATGGTAGGTATAAGAAAGGTTTTTTGGATTTCCTGCCGGTAATTAAGATGTTTTTCAATGGATATCCAGTTAAGTATACTAGTGATCATTGCAAATGTAACATTTCCTATTACTAATGCATAGGTGCTTAATGAAGTAAATTTAAGCATTGTGTAAACCAAAATAATATGTATAACAAGTGAAATTGTTGAATTAATTACTGGTACTTTTAGTTTGTTAATTCCTTGCAAAATCGATGTAGAAACCGTTGATAATGAAAAGAATACAATTGCAACTGAACCTAACCTTAGTAGGTTTGCAGCAAGTTGACTTGTATCATTAAAAAGTAGATTTAATATCGGGGAAGCCAATATTGCCATACCAAATGCAGCAGGAATTGCAATAATCATACAAAACTTAATTGCAGCATGGGTATTTCTTCGAATTACCCCATCTAAACCCCTAGCCTTAGCAGCTGAAACACTAGTGATACTTGCTGCAGCAATGGCAGAGGCAATTGCAACAGGTACATTGGTAAGTAACCTATACTTGCTACCATATACACCAACTAAGCTTGCAATGTCTCCTGTAGCATATAAATCACCAGGAGATTTATTAGTAAAGAAAGTCCTATCAAAATGACTTATCTCTTTATTAGTCAGAATATGAGAAAAGAGGGAATTATCAATAACCCCACTAATATGATATACTGTCTGGCTTACGATAATGGGTAAAATCGTAAGAGCTAAAAGTTTTGTTATATCCTTATAAGATTCAGGGTTTCTTGTTAGGTCCCTACTAAGTTGTTTGTTTAATATAGGCTTATAGGCTACAAAAACAAAAAGTAAAAAAAACATTCCAAAAACAGCCCCTAATAAAGTACCTAAAGTTCCACCAGCAGCTCCATAGGATGCAACACTTATTGAACCACTAAAATGATTAACAAGAAAATAAGATGCAGCTATACTAACAGCAGCATTAACAACCTGTTCTATAATTTGTGAGACTGCTGTAGGTATCATAGTAGCTTTTCCTTGATAGAAACCACGAAAAACCCCCATAATTGCAAAAACAAATATCGTTGGGGCCAGTACCCTTAAAGGTAATGCCACCTTAGTTGTTTTATTAAGAAACATTGAGAAAGATTCAGCACCAAAAAATAAAATAGAAGCAGCTACAAGTCCCACAATTAAAGCAAATACAATTGCAGCCATGAAAACCCTGTATGAGTTCTTATATTGTCTGGTAGTTTCCCTTGCGGCTACTAGTTTTGACACTGCTAAAGGTAAACTATATGAAGATAATATAAGGGCAATATTATAGATATCATAGGCTATTGTATAATATCCCATACCTTCATCTCCAATAATCCGTTGCATTGGAATACGATAAATTAATCCAATCATTCTTACAATAAGGGAAGCTGCAGCTAGAATACTTCCTTGAACTAAAAAATGATTACTGCTTCTTTTTTCAGCCATTTATATATCTCCTTTTAATGACAAAAACAAGTCATTATATTTATCTTATAGTTTCTAGAAACAAAATTAAAAATAATAAAATTATCCTTCAATTACTACATCATCTGTACGACTATTAGGAAAAACACTAATAAAGGTTTTACCTGGATTCATAACGAGCTCCTGTCCATCCTCAGTAAAATATCTCATATAAGAAGTTTTTTCATTCTTCTTCCATGTGATTGGTATCATTCTACCATTAGAAATATATACCCCACTGCCACTGGCATCTTCAAAATCAATAGTTTGATAATCATTTCGATCTATTGCCCTTTGCTTAACATACTGTATTATAAGGTTTTTATATGATAATTGTTGACCAGTAACAGAGTCATTATGTGGACCGTCAAATTGATTTCTATAATAAAGCTTGTCCTCTTCATTGTATTTAAAAGATGGGTTTGCATAATAGGAATAGCGTATTTTAACTTCATTCGCTACCCCATCTCCTGACAAATCAGTTTCTTCATCATAAAACTGAAAATGTGGCTCAAAGTCTTGACCATATTCTGTCTCATATGATTTTTTATGAATCCCTGTAAGAATACCTTCTAAGCTTGTAAAAGCATTGTGGGGAGCGTTCATAGACTTATCCCTATAAAAGACACTGGATCCAATTCCCGTTTCTCCATCTAAATTCTCTGATTTAAGTTCTTTAAGTTTAGATACAGCATATTTAGTCTTACCATAATGTATATATATTGCATTGTATTCTTCCGCAATACTTGCAAAATAATGTCTAGAACTTCGTACTGAACCAATGCGGTCACCAGTAAAACTTTCTCCTATTGCAAGTAATCTTGTTATTCCACCTTCTACAAGCGCTTCGTATACAATATCTGCATTCCCAATTCCCCACTGGTTACAAACAGATTTGAAGTTACTAAATTGTATTGCATAAGGTCGTTTTTGTCCAATTTCTTCTTCCACCCAAAGCCCAGTTAAGTAACTTTTCATCTTACCTTCATAGCTTTCCGGCACTGGACTTGGGCTGGGTTTTTCCGTTGGACTAGTTGTGGGTTTTCCTATTATATCTATATTAACTATATTATTATCTTCATCTTCATTCTTTTTACATCCTACTAACAAAAAGAGACTAGTTATAATTATTAAAACACATGCTAATTTCTTCAATGTTATATCCTTCTTTCAAGTTATTTGATTTTAATTTTTATTTTAATTTTTATTTTAATTTATATTTTATCTTAATATTCCAAGATTTTTTAACACTTTTTCTTGTTTCTCTTCCATTTCATTTCCTTCCACTTCTTTTTCATGATCATAACCCATAAGGTGAAACATACTATGGGCAGTCAAAAAGGCGATTTCTCTTTTCAATGAATGGCCGTAATATTCAGCTTGTTCCTTCGCTCTCTCAAAAGATATTACTATATCCCCTAATAACAATTCCCCTGTATCTGGATGAAAGTAAAAGTCTGAATCTTCATCTAGTTCATCAAAATCTGAAGGTTTATTAAAGAATATGGAGGGAAAGGATAATACATCAGTAGCTTTATCAATAGCTCGAAATTCTTGATTTATTTCCTGGATTAATGAATCGTTGGTAATCAAAAGGCTAAGATCCACCTTATAAGGGCACTCTTCATAATCAAGGCAAGCATTTACCACTTCCTCAATTAGTTTTTCCCAAGACTTATCTAGTTCTTCTATATTTTCATACCTTATATTAATAGTCAAAACACCACACCTTTCAAATACATTTAATTTATATATAATATTAATCCTTTTTGAATTCTTCAATAAAAAATTCCTTCAAACCATTATAGTCTTCTACTAATAGGCCACTTTTATCAAATGAGCCCTTATTCAAACGAATCTGAAAAAGCTGTTCAATAATTTTATCTGTTGAGTACTTATTATCTTTTGTTTTAGATATATAATACAGGGTTGATACAAGGTGGTCAGTCAACATGACTATTGCTGATTCTACAGAAGTTGGCTTGTCATGCTTTATATTATGTTCTCTTAAAATGTCTTTTAATTTTTGTGGAAAACTATGGTCTTTTGCTAGCCTAAGACCTTCTTCCATATAATTACCATTATTGATTTTGCCAAGTTCATGAAAACGTCCTCCAGCTTTACAAAGTATAGAATCTGCACCAATTGTATTGGCTGCCTTTTCTGAAAGTTCTCCAACTAACTTTGAATGATCATATAGACTTTTGGAATGTTCCTTGATTTTTTTCCAAAGAAGATTGTTTTCATCAAGTAGCATTTCATAACTTGTCTTATCTTCTCTAATATAAGTTGATGGCTGTAAGTCATCATTGACTATTTCGTTTTTATATATTATATCTTCTTTAGTTGTTTTATTATCATATATCTTGTATGTAAGATAGGCAAGAGCTAGGACCAAAAAAAGACTCATTAAAGATTTGACATAACTATATGTATAATCAAATATAAAGTTGTTTATGACAAATGCCAGTATAATGTTAGCCGAAAGAACAATAATTGTTCCATATATAAGACTGGATTTTTCCTTTAAATAATCTGATAGTAGGACCATTAGCAGTCCAACAATTAACAAATGTATTGTTTGTTCAGGCCTTAGGGAACTATTTATACTTAACAAAATTGTCATATTCAAAGAAATCATAAAAGCTAGTCTACTATCTTGAATCATAGCAATAAGTAATGGACCTAACAACCAAAAAACAAAAGTCTCAGGGGAATAAGGTTGCATAACCAGGCATATAGTAGAAAGATAAATAACAGAGAAAAACATTTTAGATTGTTTTTCTTTCATGATGTGACGGTTGTTTTCCATATTAATATAAAAAGTAATTGTTGATGTGAGAAGAAATATTATTACTATAGACTTAATAATATGTATTGAATCCTGTTTTTTTAATATTGCAAATATAGCCACTACAGCAATAGATAGTAGTGGCAATAAAGGCAATATAAAATTAAAATTCGTATTATTGTTTTCTTCTTTCATTAGCATTGCTCCCCACATTTTTATCTCTATAATTAATCATCTTGTTTTTTCTTGTTTTCCTTCGTAATCATCATAAGCTTTTACAATTTTCTGAACAATTGGATGTCTTACAACATCTTTACTTGTCAAATGAGAAAATCCTATATCATCAATGTTCCTTAAGACATTAACAGCATTATCAAGCCCTGATAATTGTCCATTTGGAAGATCCTTTTGAGTTAAGTCCCCGGTAACAACTACCTTTGAACCATATCCAATTCTAGTCAAAAACATCTTCATCTGAGCACTTGTTGTATTCTGTGCCTCGTCCAGAATTATAAAAGCATTATTAAGTGTTCTACCACGCATATATGCCAATGGGGCAACTTCAATTAATCCTTTTTCTTCATTTCTTATATAGGCTTCTGGACCCATAATCTCATACAAAGCATCATAAAGTGGTCTTAAGTATGGATCTACTTTACTTTGTAAATCCCCTGGTAAAAACCCCAGACTTTCTCCCGCCTCAATAGCTGGACGAGTTAAAATGATTTTATCTACCTCATCATTTTTAAAGGCAGTTATTCCCATTGCCATTGCAAGATATGTCTTACCAGTTCCTGCTGGCCCAACTCCAAAGACTATCATCTTACTTCTCATGTTATCAACATATGCTTTTTGTCCTAAAGTCTTAGGTTTAATCGCCTTACCCTTAATTGTATGACAGATTAAATCCTTGCTAATCTCAACAATAGCCTTTTCATTATTCTCAAAACTTAAAGATAGTGCATAATCAACTTTTTGCTGGGTTATTGTATTGCCGCTTTTAGAAAGTTCTATTAATTGAAGGAAAACACTTTTTGCCTTCTTAGCTTCTTCTGGTCCTCCAAGAATTTTAATATCACCATCCCTGGCAATTATAGTAACATTCAATGTTCTTTCTATAATTTTAGCATAAGCATCAAAGTCTCCGAAAATATTTTGCTCATGCTCTACGGGAATGTCAATTATTGTCTCCGTCAAGCTCATCAATCTGTTCCATCCTCCACTCATCTTGGTCAATTCTCTTGTATTCCCAGGCAGGTTCTTCTACAAATATCCTACCCTCAGCCACACATTTATTATTCTTAATAGATATTGTAACATTATTATCAATAATTGAAACATCATTCTCAATTAATTTATCTAGATATGATTGAAATCTTGACTTCCCAATTTCCAATGCCTCTTCTTTAGTATATTGTCCTCTTTCTTCCTTAAACTCTTTTGCAAGTAAAGAACCATAGCGAAAAGGCAAGTAAAATGTATCTGTTATGCCAAACTTTTTTTCATCAATTATTATATCATAGTTATCATATGAATATCTAGGATTATAGATAAATAATTTATTATACAAATATGATACGTAGTAACTCTTCTTTGTCTTTCCTGTAAAAATCTTTCTTGTATAATTCATTGAAAATGAATCCTTGTAATCATAATATGATTTACACCGGATAGTGGCACTGGCTATGACGGGTTTTTTATCTAATATTTCTTCAAAATCACTCATTATCTCCAATATACCAGATACAAGAATATCTCCTTTTTTAAAAACATCACCAGGTCTTACTTGGGGAACTCCAGTTTGGGTAATAATGCTTATTATAATTCCATCTTTACTAGCAACTATATGACTTGCTTCCTGAGGCTTTTGTCCAGGTGTGGGCATGTTAGTTTCTGTAATCTTTATAATAAGTCTAGTTCCTTTAATTTCTGCAGAGACCCAACCTATGTCCTTATAGTCTAACCTTATACTATCTTCAATTTTTTTACAATCAACTTTATTTTTTCTAATTCCACAATAGACTTGATTTTCATCGAGAAATTTAATCAAAGCTTCTGGGGTGTATTTATAACCACCGACAACGCTTATATCCCAGATAAATAATGACATAATATAAACTAAAATTGAACAAGCTATAATCCCAATAAAGAAAACTTTTCTCTTCTTGTTTTTCTGTATAAAGAAAGGAAAGCCTTTTTTTTCTATGATTCTAGGTACAATACCAGTTTTCCTAACAATAGGCTTTATTTTTTTAAAATTATTTATTGAGATATTAAATTGATATTTTTCATTGACCTTTATAAGCTTCCATATGTAAATTCTTCGATAACTACACAGATTAATAAATCTTTCTGGTGAAATACCTTGAATTTGAATAATAAGATAACCCTTTAACCAGCTCCATACTTTTAACAGCATTTTGAAACCTCCAAATAAATCTCTTGTTACTGATAATAAATTCCTTGAATATAGCCTGTAATCCTAATTTCATCTTCAGTAAAATATAAAATGTTTAGCCCTTTACCTTCAATACAGATCTTACATGCTTTTGATAGAAGCCTAACTTTATTATTATCATATTCAATGATTCCTTTAGAATTCTCCACACATATTTCATTTCTGCCAATTATGGTTATAATAGGTGCCCCTGCAATAACGTCTGCTGGAAGCTTGAGATGATATGATAATTCTTCAAGGCAGGATAATTTATCTTCCTCTTTGTTTCTTTTCTTTTTATGAAAGCCTTTATATAAAGTATCCTTATTATCTTTTTTAAATTTATTATGGGTAGATTTAAGCCTTTTGCCCATAGAAACCCCCTTAACTAGTAGATACTACTGTTAATATATGTTTTTTTATCTTTCTATATACTAATCTATGGCAAAAAAACTAAATGAAAAAAGACTTTCAATGAATATTAGTCATTGAAAGTCTTTTATTAAAATATTATTTGCGTTTTCTTGCAGCCTCAGACTTTTTCTTGCGTTTTACACTGGGCTTTTCATAATGCTCCCTCTTACGAATCTCTTGCTGAATTCCAGCTTTCGCACAGCTTTTTTTAAATCTGCGGAGAGCACTATCTAATGTTTCATTATCTTTAATAACAATATTCGACATAGTCTCACACCTAACCTCCCTCCAGTTGCTTCTTTGTGCTAATACAACTGTTTGGGTATATATTAAAGCACTAAATGTATTATAATATTTTTGTGTATGTTTGTCAACCATATTTTGTGATTAAATTCGTGATTAAACTTATTCAAGTTGCTTAGAAAGCACTTCTTTAGCTTTTCCTATGGCTGAATCTATGCCTGCAGCTGATTTACCGCCTGCCTGTGCCATATTTGGACGACCTCCGCCTCCACCGCCAACTAATGAAGCAAGTTCTTGGATTAGTTTACCTGCATGGCCACCTTGCCTTATAACATCATCTGACATCATTGCTAGTAGACTAACCTTATCTTCTGCAGTTGATGATGCAAGAACAATTACACCGCCATCTAATTTGTCCTTTACTTGGTCCCCTAGATTTCTTAGTCCATTCATATCTAGTTCTGGAACTTTAACGGACAATAGTTTTACACCCTTCACTTCCTCTACTTGGTCCAAAACATCTCCTATAGAACTATTAGCTAACTTACTCTTTAATCTTTCATTTTCAGAACGAAGTGTCTTAATCTCATCTATATAATTTTCAACTTTGTTAGTCAACTGCCCTGGCTCAACTTTTGCAAGCTTAACAAGCTCATATAATTCCTTTTCTATTTCTTTATAATATGCTAATAAGCCATTACCTGTTAAAGCCTCTATTCTTCTTACCCCAGCTGCTATACCTGTTTCGGATAATATCTTAAAGTTACTAATAGATCCTGTATTAGTTACATGAGTACCACCACAAAGTTCCTTACTAAAATCCCCCATAGAAACAACACGAACGTCACTATCATAGGTCTCGCCAAATAATGCCATGGCACCTTCTTTTTTGGCTTCTTCAATGTTCATAAGCTTTGTTATTACAGGAAGATTATTATGAATCTGTTCATTAACTAAAGCTTCCACCTTATTAATTTCTTCTTGGCTTAGACCTGTAAAATGGGTAAAATCGAATCTCAGCCTATCCTCAGACACATAGGAACCAGCTTGTTCAACATGAGCACCTAATACTTGTCTTAAGGCTTTTTGTAGTAAATGAGTTGCACTATGGTTTTTGGCTGTATCGGACCTTTTACTTCCATTAACTTCTAAAGTCACCTTGTTAGACAAGTTGAAAGTTCCTTTTTTAACAGTTCCAATATGTGCGATTTTGCTCCCTGCTATCTCTACTGTATCTTCAACTTCAAATAAAGCATCTTCTGTTTTAATAAGACCAGTATCTGCATCTTGACCACCACTACTGGGATAAAAAGGAGTTTCTAGAACTATAATTGTTCCTTTTTCTCCTTCTTTTAACTCTTTTGTTTCTTCTACCCTTGTAGTAATTGCAACAATCTCCGAATCATGACATAGGCTGTCATATCCTACAAATTCAGACTTAAGATTTGCATCAATATGCAAGTAGAGACTGTCTTCATTTCCCATAAAATTAGAAGCATTTCTAGCTTTCCTTGCTGTAGCCCTCTGAATCTCCATGGCTTTATTAAAGCCATCTTCATCTACTTCAAGCCCTTTTTCAGCAAGAATCTCCATAGTTAAATCTAATGGAAAACCATAAGTATCATATAATTTAAATGCCTGTTCACCAGATAACAGGTCTAAACCTTTCTCCTTCATGCCTTCTTGTATGTCTGCAAGCATGCTTAGTCCTTGATCTATTGTTTTGTTAAAATTCTCTTCTTCTATGGATATAAGTTTTAATATATATTCTTCTTTATCTTTTAACTCAGGATATCCTTCCTTGGATTCCTCAATTACAGTTTTGCTAATCTTATCTAAAAAACTGTCCTTTATTCCTAGAAGTCTTCCATGCCTAGCTGCCCTTCTTAACAATCTTCTAAATACATAGCCTCTTCCTTCATTAGAAGGTATAATTCCATCTGATGCCATAAAGGTCACTGCCCTAATGTGGTCAGTAATCAGACGAATAGAAATAGCTTGCTTAGAGTCTTTAGTATAAGATATATCAGCTATATGACACACCTTATCACGAATAGCTTTCATTGTATCAATATCAAATATAGATTCAACTTCTTGAACTACCATTGCAAGTCTTTCTAATCCCATACCTGTATCTATGTTCTTTGTATCTAATTCAGTATAATTGCCATTACCATCACCATCAAATTGAGTAAATACATTATTCCACAACTCAATATACCTGTCACAACAACCAACTGTACAGTCAGGGTTATCACAAGCGTATTTTTCACCACGATCATAGTAAATTTCTGAACAAGGGCCACAAGGTCCAGACCCTATCTCCCAGAAGTTATCTTCTTTACCTAGTTTAAATATCTTCTCTGCTGGAATACCAATTTCTTTTTCCCATATATCAAAAGCTTCATCATCTTCTTCATATACAGAAGGATAAAGCTTATCTTTATCTAGCCCTACTATCTCAGTTAAGAATTCCCATGACCAACTAATGGCTTCCTTCTTAAAATAATCTCCAAAAGAAAAATTACCCAACATTTCAAAAAAAGTTCCATGTCTAGAGGTAATTCCAACATTCTCAATATCACCTGTACGAATACATTTCTGGCAAGAAGCCATACGATTCTTCGGGGGTGTTTCTTGACCTGTGAAATAAGATTTAAGTGGTGCCATTCCTGCATTAACTAGTAATAAACTATTATCATTGTGGGGAACCAATGGGTAACTTTTAATTACCATATGCCCCTTACTTTCAAAAAAATCTAAGAACATTTTCCTTAGTTGATTAACACCATAATATTGCATGTCTGCCTCCTATATTAATAATTTTGCTTATCTTCTATGCTCCAGCTCTTTTATTATATCAGTCCAATTAAGTCCCTGCTCAACCATTAAAACCATTAAGTGATATAGAAAGTCACTAATTTCATACTTAAGTTCTTCTGAATCAGGATTTTTGGCAGCAATAATAATCTCAGTAGCTTCTTCTCCGCATTTTTTAAGAATCTTGTCAAGTCCTTGATCAAAAAGGTAATTAGTATAAGAACCTTCCTTAGGTGACTTTTTACGACTCATAATTACATCGTATACATCCTCAAATACAGAGCTTGGGTTTGTATTTTTATATTCTCTTTCTACTAAATTTGTATAAAAACAAGAAGGATTACCCGTGTGACAGGCGACTCCAATCTGGTCAACTTTAGCTAAAAGAGTATCCTTATCACAATCAATAAATAATTTCTTTAAATATTGAAAATGACCTGAGGTCTCTCCCTTAACCCACAATCTACTTTTGCTTCTGGAATAATAGGTCATTCTTCCGCTGGCAATGGTTTCATTATAAGCCTCTTTATTCATATAAGCAAGCATCAAAACTTGGCCAGTCTTATAATCTTGAGTTACAACTGGAATCAAGCCTTGATCATTAGTTTTAAATTCAGTAAAGGGAAGTTTACTTTCATAAGTATTAATTTTGAATCCATCTTCTTTTAATCTATGCTTTACTCTCATAAGGTCTTTTCCCTTATAAAAGCTTGTTGCAATCCCATATGCAGAGTCTATAGATAACAAGTCATTAATATCATTTCTAGCCAGGTTATCCTTAATTATTACTGGTAATTTAAAAGAATCGATTATGCTAGTAATTTTTGGTGATAGGCTTATATTCTTTACTAAAATTTTTCCTGGACCTAGATCAATAATATTTTTAATTTCATCCTTGGTTTTTAACAAGAGCTCCGAAGCATCTAGGCTAATTATTATACTGTCTGCTCCAAATCGCTTGGAAGAAGTTTTAATAACCTCTTTATCTTCAATAGAATCATATTTTATTAAAACAGAGTTAGCACCTGCATATATAGTTTTTTTAATGTCTTCTACTCTGTCAACATGGATACCAAGAGTAAATGGAATGTCAATTTCTACAGCTATTTTTCTTGATAAACTTAAAAACTGCTCCCTATCTGCATCTTCTTTAGTAAAATTATATATAAGTAACTCATCTGCTCCTCCATAAGAATAATCCTTAGCTAACTGTAAAACAGTGTCTAAGTCCTTATCTTCAGCATTAATATAGGGAATTATTTTGGTATATGGCATAGTTTTCCTCCTGTTTATCACGACTTTTACTCAAACATTTCAACAGCTTTTTTCAAATCAATGTGTTTTTCATATAATGCCTTGCCGATTATACAGCCATAGGCATTAATTTCATTGACAAGTTCCAAGTCTTTCATTGATGAAATACCACCAGATGCAATAACATTTAGTCCTGTCTTATCTATAAGATCCTTAGTGTTGTTAATATTTGGTCCCTGTAACATTCCGTCTTTAGAAATGTCAGTATAAACAATTGTCTCAACACCAATTTTTTTCATCTGAATTGCAAGGTTTAAGGCATTGTAGTTACTCATCTTCTCCCAACCCTCTGTAGCAACCATTCCATCTTTAGCATCTATTCCTACAACAATTTTATCAGATCCAAAGATTGAAATTGCCTCTTTGACAAAGCCAGGATTATTTGCTGCTACTGTACCTAAAATTATTCTTTCAACTCCAAGTGAAAGTTTATGTTCTATATCCTTAATAGTCCGTATACCCCCACCTACTTGGATGGGAATATCAAGAGCTGATGCAATTTTCTCAATTACATCATCATTAATAGAATAGCCAACTTGGGCTCCGTCTAAGTCTACAATATGAAGATATGAGGCCTTGTTTTCTTCCCATTCTAGAGCAACTTCTATTGGTTTATCAGAATATACTACTCTTTCATGAAATCTACCTTGTTTAAGTCGTACACATTTTCCATCCATTATATCTATTGCAGGAAATAATATCATATTTATCAACCCTTTCATTTAAGATTTTTTATATTGTGCCTTTTGTCGATAATACACCATCAATTCTATTATCACTGCTAGCCGCTTCATCAAGTGCTTTTGCAAAAGCCTTAAATGTTGCCTCCACTATATGATGGCTGTTTGTTCCATTTAGCATTTTTATATGTAGATTCATACCAGCTGAATAAGATAAGGCATAGAAAAATTCTTTAACCATATCTGTGTCCATGTATCCAATTTT
>CAZPWO010000029.1:0-20723 GCA_964590525.1 uncultured Herbinix sp.
TCCCAAGTTTTATCTACTTGTATAAATAACAAAAGAGCTGAACCCCCTATTATAAGCTGTTTTAGCCTTGAGCATAGAAAACGATATTGTATCATTTACTATACCCTTTTGTTTAGTACATCGAATTCACTGACTATATTCTTATCTTCCTTGATACTGCCATTACTATTGCCACTTCTATCATTTAACATATCTATTAAAATCTCCTCGCCATCTGCCTCCAAATCACCAGTTAAAAGCATATCAAACTCTTTATAAGTAACACTTAAGACCACTGAATATCCATTATTTGTCCTAACAATATAATCTTCTGCAGGATGTAAACATCTAATGTGTAAATCTCCTACACTTATTATATCCCCTGCTTTTATATATAATATATTACAGGATTTCCTTCTTGCCAACTCTTGCAGTTCAAGATAAACTTCATTGACTAATACTGCATTTTCACCATAATCTAATTGGGGCAGAATCAGATTATTTATCTTAATTCTTGAGCCTTCCAATAACTCCTTCAAGCCACTTATATGGTCTTGGTCATAATGGGATACAATAGCGTAATCGATACTGTCAACTCCCCTAGAAAGAAGAAAAGGTTGAATACGATATGTTCCCACCTGATTTACATCAGAACTTCCCCCATCAATTAGAAAAGTAGTAGCTGATTCAGTCTCCATAAAAATACCGTCCCCTTGCCCAACATCAAGCATAGTAACTGTTAATCCTGGCTTTTTCTTAGGGATTGTAATCAGTAAAACTCCAAGTACTAATAGAAGTAGAGCCTTTCTACCAACATCTTTTTTTGCTAATATAATAAAAAATATTAATATAAGATAATATAGGAATATCAATAGAATTTCAGGTTCTCCCGGACTAATAAGATTCTTAGGAAGACTGCTTCCAAAGCTACATACCCCCTCATAAAATTTTAATATGTAATTAGCCCCACCAATTAGAAAGACTCCAAGAGGCAAGTAAATAATACCTGCAATTCCAGCTGTTAATGCACTAATAACAAGCATTGACATAAGTGGTAATAATATAAGATTAATTAAAACACTATATATAGGTAGTTGATAGAAGAAATATAGCATCAATGGTAGTGTCATTAACTGTGTACTAACACTAATTAATATACTATCTATAATAGGATTTTCAAATTGAATTATACTTTTAATGCAGGACATAAGAAGAGCAATTCCAAGAACAGAACCAAAAGACAGTAGAAAACCTGCACCAAATATCTCCATGGGATTTTGCAGTAAAAGAATAAAAGCACTTAAAGACATGGCAGATAACATATCATAGCTTCTGCCAAATATTCTAGCAAGAAGTGAAACTGATAGCATTACAATGGCCCGATTTGTAGACACACTAAAATTAGTCAATATACCATAGCTATAGATAAAAGCTAGGCAAGCAAAAGTTGAGGCAAGTAACCCCGCTTTCATTTTCTTAAGTAAATTATAGACAGCCATACCTATTAAGGAAATATGAAGACCAGATATAGATAGAAGATGGGAAATTCCATTTTCCTGATACAAGAGCTTTACTTCATCATCAATCAAATGCTTTTCACCAAGAAGAATTGCAGTCATAACACCCGATTCCCTATCATCAAGCAGAGTGTCGTATACCTTCATAAACTTTTCCTTTATTCTGGATAAAAAAACATAAAAGGCCTTACATTCCGAATCAATAATTTTTATTTCATCAGCCATCACTTTATAGTCTATCTTCTGTATGAGATTGTATAATTCTTCATTGAATTGGCCTGGATTTGTGGCCTTTGAAAATTTCTGAATTGTTCCATAGACGGAAACTTTGTTACCAATAAGATATTCTTCGCTTTCCCTATAATATATAAGAACTTTATCACATGTATATATATTATTATCTCCTAGCTCTACAGTAACGTCCTTAAGATGTAGAACCTTACTGTTTTGCTTAACTACATTCATGGTCACTTCACCGCTTAATCTACCGGATACTTTATCTTCAAATGCAAGATCCATAGAAGGGGCTTTCATCACATCTCCCATAATTAAAAAACCCAATATAATAAAGGCTGGAAGACACCATATAAAACTGTCCTTACTGTTTAACAGCTTGAATTTACTTCCATACATAAAACAGTAAATTAATATACATATTAATAGACATAAAATAATTATAAGAATTAAGGGAAACCCATTCCACCCCAGGAACATCCCCAAAAGATATGCTCCTAGAATCCAAACTAAGGGTCTCTTAATCAATTAATCCCTCCCTCCACTATTACATTAGAGTATTATAACTACTTACTACCTGCTATTATCTCTAAATTCCTTTCAAATGTTTCACTTAATACAATATCCCCACGGTACTTATCATAGGGAGCCCCATTAATCAAAAATTGCACTTTATTAATACCAGGTAGCTCTACCAAGGTATTAACAACAGAGTATATTGCTACTTCAGCAGATATGGAAACTTCATCATCTATATATTCTAGTTCATTTAAAAATGTTTCATTAAAATCAACTATGCAGAAGGTATCTTTTGTAGAAATATTTAATAAGGTAGTCCCCTCTGGAATAGTTTTATAAATTCCTGTTTGTGTCGGTCCATTAATTAACTGATTGATTACCATCTCTTCAATTGAACCATTACCAGTATAATAAACACTTGAGACGGTCTCAATTAATTCTTGACCAGTTTCATCAGCAAAATACAAGGATACATTATAATTAGTCTCTGCTCC
Source organism: uncultured Herbinix sp. (assembly GCA_964590525.1). Lineage (GTDB taxonomy): Bacteria > Bacillota > Clostridia > Lachnospirales > Lachnospiraceae > Mobilitalea. The sequence goes on from CAZPWO010000029.1 coordinate 2,744, forward strand.
AGTACTCTCAATAAAATCTTCACTAGTCATTAGTCCCACAACACCATTGGCATCTATAAGAGGCTGTCCAGCTACATAAAACTCAATATATTCTATATCATCCACTTGAATTAAAGTTTTAACTACAGCTGAACGTAAAATCACCTCGGAAATCCCCTCTAAAGATCCATAATTTTGCTCAAAATTAATTGTTAAGCTTTTATCATTAAAGACTAATTCATTAATTCTTGTATTATCGGGAATTGCCTTTCGATATATTTCATTCTTTGGCTCTTCTCGTAATTTATATATTAATTCATGAACCAACCTCTCTTTATCTGTTGCTTCAGGAATATAATTAACACTTTCTAAGGCTGAGCTTTTACTATTTATATAATAAATCTTCACCATATTATCAGAAACATCTTCATCATTATTATCACATGCAGATAATAATGATCCTAAGATTAATACAGATATAATAGCTAAATATCTCTTCATTATGGCCTCCAATCCGCCCTTATAAGGCAACTACTGTGGAACATATTTATTGAGCGTAATTAAGGGGCACCCTTAGATTAAATGTTGTGCCTTCTTCTTCTTTACTGTGAAGCTTTATTGCCCCTCTGTGCATATGAACAACATTCTGGGTAATAGCAAGTCCCAGCCCTGTTCCACCAGCCTCCCTAGCCCTTGCCTTATCTACTCGATAAAATCTATCAAATATAAGGTCTTGCGCTTCTTCTGGAATACCAATACCTGAATCAGCTATTTTTATATAAAAATATTTATGATCAGCATTTAAAGAAACCCTAACCCAACCCTCTTCAAAATTATATTTAATAGCATTTTCTATCAAGTTAGATATTGCAAGAGATAACTTTACCTCATCTATCTCAGCATTAACCTGCCTGAAACTTTCATAAATAATCTCAACATTTTGATGTTCTGCAATTGGTTTAAGTCTTTTTAGTATTTGTTCCATTAGTTCATTTATGCTTATACTGGATATATTCATATCACCAGAGGTTTTATCTAATTTAACAAGACTTAATAAATCGTTTATAATCTCATTTTCCCTATCTATTTCATCAGTAATATCATGTAAAAACTCACGATACAATTCAACAGGTACATCTTCCTGAGCTAATAAAGAATCCGCTAAAACCTTTATAGATGTAATAGGGGTTTTAAGCTCATGGGATACATTTGATACAAATTCCTGCCTTGAATTCTCAAGTTTTTGCATCCGGCCAAGCATTTGATTAAATGATTCGGATATCTTTTCAACTTCATAATACCCTTTGATTGAAACCTTTTCATCTAGATAACCTTCTTTTAAATGATTTATAGAATTAATAACAGCAATAAGGGGTTTTGTAAGTTTTCTCGAGAAATATGTAGCAAAAACAACAATCAAAACAACAAGGGTGATAATAAATAAGACTGCCCTTCGCTCCAGATTGTCCCTTATACTTTGTATCTCCTTAGTAGGAATGTTCATCACAATAACACCCATAATTTCCTTAGAAACATTATGGGTTATTGGATAGGTAAGCTTAATATAATTAGTTTCCCTATCGTGCCTTGTAATGTCGGTTCCATTAAAACAACTTATGACATCCTCTGATATAAGATATCTTCCTTCGTAAAGTCCATAAGTATCATTTATTATATTAAGGCTATTATTAACAATTATTATTCTTCCATTATAAATGTCGGCAAATCTTTTTACCTCTGTAGCTATTCGGTTAACATCTGTAACATCTTCAGCAGCTTCAACGGAATTAAGAAAACCTATAGAATTAACAACATTGTTAATCATATTACCATGACCTTTAAGTTCAATAACCTTATTCTCTATTGCCTTATCCTCGTATGTGGTAAACAAGACAGATGATAAAATAATAAGAGGTACCATACCCACAAAAATAGTGATTAAAAATATATGCATCCTCATACTATTTAAACTTCTTAATTTATCCTTGATCTTGGAAATAATAGCCAACACCCCATTTTGTATGTATATATTGTGGCTCACTTGGATTGCTTTCTATCTTTTCCCGTAATCTTCTAACGTGAACATCTACCGTTCTTACATCTCCTGGATAATCATATCCCCATACAACGTTTAGAAGATTGTCCCTACTATATACCTTATTCGGATTAAATATCAATAGTTCAAGTAAATCGAATTCCTTAGAAGTTAGATTGGCCTCCTTACCTGATATAAAAACTCTTTTATTATCACTATCAAGCTTTAATTCCCCTACCACAGCTATCTTTTCCTCATCATTGGAATCTTTGCTTTTATTAGCTCTTCGAAATATAGCTTTTATTCGTGCCTTAACCTCAAGAATATTAAAAGGTTTTGTAATATAATCATCTGCACCATATTCTAGGCCAAGAATCTTATCCATATCCTCCCCCTTAGCTGTTAACATAATAATAGGCATGTTGGAGAATTCCCTTATCTGTTGACAAACTTCTAAGCCAGACAACTTAGGAAGCATAAGATCTAATAAAACCACATCATATTCTGTCTTTTTTGCAGCTTCTACTGCGGCTTCCCCATCAAAGACAGAATCCACTTCAATTCCATCTTGCTCCAGACTGTAGCGGATACCTTTAACAATTAATTTTTCATCATCAACCACAAGCACTTTTTTACCCATTTAACCACCTCATATGTTTATGATTTTCACGTTTCATTTCTTTTGTTTTTGTTTGTTATTTTACAGTAATCTTATCTTTTATTTTTTCAAATAGACCATTCTTAATACCTGTTATCTTCATTATGTCTTCTATTATCTTAAAATCCCCATTGGAATCCCGGTATTCTATAATACTTTTGGCCTTTGCCTCTCCAATTCCCGGTAGACTCATAAGTCCATTCTCATCTGCTTTATTAATGTTGATCAATTTTTCTTCTTCTGATTCTTCATCTGTAAATCCATTAGCTAATATATACTGGTCGGCACTGATCTCATCAATTTCTTCATTAGTAGGTATATAAATTCTAGTCCCATCCTCAACTACTTGTGCTTGGTTCATATAGTCCTTGGCCGCATCTTCACTAAATCCACCTGCCAGTTCAACTAAATCAACAAGTCTAGAGTCTTGGTTAACAGGATATACTCCTGGTTTGTTTACCGCACCACAGATATGTATATATATCTTTAGGGTTTTATCATCTGTTGGGATTTCTGTATCTCCTGTATCCCCTGAATTTACAATAGTAGTAGGACCAATTTCTGATTCACCTTCTAAACCTTCCTGTGCTTCACTTAGGGAGATATAAGAATCTGGTTTTTTGTAATTACAACTATAACACATGCCTGATATTAATATAAAGCAACAGGCAACTCCTATTATAACATATCTTTTCAAATATTGTTTTTTCATAATACTCTTCCTTTGCAACTATTTTAAAAGCTTCAAAAGAAGATTTAAAAGTACCCTCTATACTTTTAAGAACCTATTATCATTCTACATAATCAACGGGGTATTTACAATAGGCATTTAGGACAAATTTATTCCCATTTAAAAATGATTATCCCAGTTATCACTACTGCTACCCCAATAAGCTTTCTCCATTCAAATGAAACATTATCCGTTCCCCATAATCCAAATAATTCTATTAAATATGCAATAATTAATTGAGATGTTATTATTAACATGTTGGCCTTAGTTGGCCCTAAGCTATCCACACTTTTGATTACAGTGTAGGTAATAAATGCCCCCATGACTCCCCCAAGTAACATATATTTATTGTCTATTTTAAAAATAGCAGATACTTCTCCCTGTCTTCCAGTAACAAAATAGGCAACCACACAAAGTAAAAAGGCAGTAAATTGCACAAAACCATTTGCAAGCCAAATACTTGTCTGTTTAGTCACCCCTGTATTAAAAACCCCTTGTATACTCATCAAAGCCCCAGAAATTGCCGCAATCAACACTCCTATCATAAATACTATACCTCTCTATTCATATTCTTCATAAAATATCAATTAAAGCACTATCTATTAATATTTCCATTAAAAACACGAATATACATAGTCATTGATTTACCGCCAATGGCGGCAGACCGGCTGACGACGGCTGTTTATTATCCCAAGCACTCTTTTAACACCACAATCATTTCGTCAACATGGTCTTTCTCAATAATTAGTGGTGGCAAAAATCTAATTACATTTGTTCCGGCTGTAATTAATATTAATCCTCGTTCTTGGGCCTTTTTAATCACATCTCCAACTGGGATTGAGAATTCTAGTCCCTGCATTAGGCCAAGACCCCTACGTTCCGTTATATAATCATAATCATCTACAAGTTCATCTAATTGACTAGTTAAATACGGTGCAATTGAATTAACATGGCCTAGTACATCTTCATTTTCAAAAATATCAAAGACTTTACTTACTGCTGCCATGGCAAAGGGATTTCCCCCATAGGTAGTTCCATGGTCTCCAGGTTCAAATGCTTGTGCAACTTTATCAGTAGCTGCAAATGCTCCTACTGGAACACCACAACCTAGGGCTTTAGCACTGGCTATAATATCAGGTTTTACATTATAGCCTTGGTATGCAAACATCTTCCCTATTCTACCCATTCCGCATTGGATTTCATCAAATATAAGAAGTATATCCTTGTCATCACATAATTGCCTAATTTCTTTTAGAAATTCTTTATCTGCAGGGTGAATTCCACCCTCTCCCTGTATTGGCTCCATTATTATGGCACAACTTTTATCATTTACTTTAGATTTTACACTTTCAATATTATTGAATTCAGCAAATACTACTCCTCCAATTAAAGGTTCAAATGCCTCCCTATAACTACTGGTTCCCGTAACAGACAGAGCCCCCATGGTTCTTCCATGAAAAGACTGTTTCATAGAAATAATTTCACTATCAGCACTGCCATGCTTTTTATAATAATATTTACGTGCTAATTTGATTGCACCTTCAACGGCCTCTGTGCCACTATTGGTAAAAAACACTTTATCCATTCCTGAAACGGCTACAAATTTATTAGCTGCTGAAGCTAATGGAACTGTATAGTAATAATTAGATGTATGAATTAATTTATCAATTTGATTTTTTATTGCATCATCATATTCTTCATTTCCATAACCTAAGGCAAAGACACCAATACCTGATGCAAAATCTAAGTATTTATTGTCTTCTACATCATATAGATATACTCCCTGACCCCTATCTAACACAAGGGGATAACGATTATAAGTATGCATTAACCCCTTATTAGCTTCTTCTATATATTTTGCAGAATCTTTTTCAAACGTCATTAAACTTGCTCCCTTCCTTGAACAATATAATATATGTTTTTATAGTATATAATCGTCCTTTGTAATAGCTGTTCCGATACCTTTGTCAGTAAAAAACTCTAACAATAAGCAATGTTCTATTCTTCCATCTAGAATATGTACCCTAGATACACCATTATTTACTGCATCAATACAATTGTTGAGCTTTGGTATCATACCCCCACCAACATAACCACTTTCAATTAGTTCATTTGCATCCTTAAGGGGTAAAACTGAGATTAAGCTGCTAGGATCCTCTGGGTCCGAATAGACGCCTTCTGTATCTGTAAGAAAAACTAATTTCTCTGCATCAACTGCCTTAGCAACTGCACATGCCACATCATCGGCATTAATATTATAATTTTCATAATTATCATCTAATCCTATTGGAGAAATAATTGGTATAAAATCATTCTCTATTAAAGTATCTATTAGTTCTGTATTTACTTCTTTTATTTCTCCTACAAATCCAATGTCTTGCCCCTTGACTGTCTTTTTTTTCACCTTAATTGTTGCACCATCTTTGCCACTAATGCCTACACCCTTAACTCCTTGTTTTTCAACAAGTTGAACCAAGTCCTTATTAACCTTGCCTAGTACCATTTCCGCAATTTCCATAGTCCGTGCATCTGTTACCCTTAAACCTTCAACAAATTCGGACTTATGACCTACTTCATCCAACCATTTACTAATTTCCTTCCCACCACCATGAACGATGATAGGTTGCATACCAACTAGTTTAAGCAATGCTACATCCTTAATTACATTCTCCTGTAAACTCTTATCTTGCATTGCACTTCCACCATATTTTACAACAACTTTCTTTTGATTGAATTTTTGAATATATGGCAAGGCCTCTATTAAGGTTTCAGCTTTTACTATGATTTGTTCCATTAGTTCCAAGTTAATAACTCCCTTTCTTTAGCTTCGATAATCTGCATTTATTTTTATATAATCATAAGTTAAATCACAACCCCATGCTGTAGCTTTTTCATCTCCAGAGTTAAGATTTGCAATAATTATTACTTCATTGGCAGTAAGTATCTTTGTTGCTTCCTCCTCTGAGTAATTTGTAGCCTTTCCCTTTTCAACAATTTGTATCTTGCCAAACTTACTTTCTATATATAGTTTAACTTTATCTGGGTCAAAGTCCACTCCTGAATAACCCATGGCACATAATATTCTACCCCAATTAGCATCCTCACCATATATTGCTGTTTTAACTAAGCTTGATGTTATTATAGACTTACTAATTGTAATAGCATCTTTCTCACTGGCAGCAGCTTCAACTGTAGCCTCTATAAGCTTGCTTGCACCTTCTCCATCAGCAGCTATCATCTTTGCTAATTTCTTTGTAACCATGTTTAATGCTGTGCAAAAATTATAATAGTCCTCATTCTTTGTATTGATTTCTGGATTTTCAGCAGCCCCATTGGCTAGTAAAAAAATCGAATCATTAGTAGATGTATCTCGATCAACACTAATCATGTTAAATGTTCTTTTAACATCTTCACTAAGTGCCTCTTGTAACAATTCTTTACTTATTGATAAGTCTGTAGTGATTACTCCTAATAGTGTTGCCATGTTAGGATGTATCATTCCAGATCCTTTAGTCATTCCACCTATTACAACCTTTTTATCTCCTGCCATAAAACTTACTGCACATTCTTTAGTATAAGTATCAGTGGTTCTGATTGCATCTGCAGCCATCAAAGCAGACTTAGTATCTGAAGCAAGGTTGTCTTTAAGCTTTTTCACACCTTCTATAACCTTTTCAATAGGTAATTGTTTACCTATAACCCCTGTAGAAGCAGTATATACACTTGAAAGAGGAATCTGAAGCTCACTGGCCACTGTCTCTGCCATAATTTTATTCTTGTCTACTCCTTCTTGTCCAGTAGCAGCATTAGCTATTCCACTATTAATTACTACCGCATGAATCTGTTCGCTGTCTTTAGTCACTTTGATTCCCCAGTTTACTGCTGCTGCCTTAACAACATTTTGAGTAAATACACCAGCCCCCTTTGCGGGTATCTTTGTATATACCAAAGCCATGTCTTTTTTATTGTTTTTTATACCAGCATGTATTCCTGCTGCTGCGAAGCCCTTTGCAACAGTCACTCCACCACTAACCATCTTCATATCCATATAATAAACCTCCATAACATTTGCAAATTTGAATTTACTCATAATTATACATTACAGTAAATCTTTATGCAAGCCCTTTTTATTTATTTATTATGTCAATACCAACTTCTAATAATTTCTCGTATATCTCAGCAATGGGTAAACCTACTACATTATAATAATCCCCTTGTATCTTTTTAATAAATATTCCAAACCTCCCTTGTATTCCATAGGCTCCTGCCTTGTCCATAGGTTCACCTGTTGCCAGATAATCTTTAATTTGCTTTGGGCTTAGTGGATTTACCCACACCCCTGTAGAGCTTGCAAAAGAAATTCTCTTAGTTTCTTTTCCATCTTCTAAAATAATAATGCAAACACCTGTATATACCTGATGAACATCATTGGATATCATCTTAATCATCTTAAAAGCATCCTCTTCATCTACAGGCTTGCCCATAAGCCTCCCTTTATGAAAAACCATAGTGTCTGCGCCTATAATGACTATTTTATTATCATAATCATCTTCAAATATATCTGCAACTTTCTTAGCTTTTAAAGCTGCTAATTCTTGAACCATCTGCCTTGGCTTTGTATTTAATACTTCTTCATTAATATCTGCCACCATGCTTTCAAATTGTATTCCCATCTTCTCCATAATCTCTTTTCGCCTTGGGGATTCTGATGCCAAAATCACTCTTACCATGTATGTTTTCTCCCTTCAATAATAGAATTTTTCATAGCTATAAATTTTCTTGCATATAGTAAATTATAAACCAACCTTATTATAATAAAGTTATAAGTTAAGTAAAGACTATAATTACTGTAAATTACATATAAATCTGTTGCAATTCTATATAGTTTATTGATATATTATAGTATTTTTGTTGTTAATGCACAAATAATTTTATTATACTTGTACTTTATGCTAATATACTTTGTGACTAATATTTGTTAAAATAAAGTAGTTAAAACTAACAATTGATATTATTTTAAGGAGGATTTTATGATGAAATTAAGAAAAAAAGTTTTGGCAGTTTTCACTGCAACAGTATTAGTTCTATCTATGATGGTAGGAACAGCATTAGCTTCAACTCATGAATTACCATATAGCTATGGTAACGAAGCAGACGTTCAAACTAACAACGACGTATGGGTTGTATTATACGGTGGTACAGCAGCTCCCGAATTAACAGGTGACGAGGCTGTTCGTGATTCTGTAAAATCTGTAGAAGTTACCATTTCAGGTGATGCATCATTTACCCCTGAGATAATCATTAATAGTGAAGATGGATGGGACGCAGAAACTTTCTCCAGCCAAACTGTTGATGGTTCAACAACAGTTTCTAAAGATTTTGATGGAACAGGCCAAGGTTATGTTGAAGTTATTGTTAACCTAATGGGTAAATCTGAAGGATCTCTAGAGATAACAAGAATTGATTTTAAAGATGCTAGCGGTAACGTAGTAGTTTCAACTGGCGGAACAGATGCTCCTGCTGCTCCTACTGAAGAAACTCCTGCTGCTGATGATGCTCCTGCTACTGACGACGCTCCTGCTGAAGAATCTCCAAAAACAGGTGTTGTATCTTCCGCTTTATTCTTAGGCTTAGGCGCAATCGTATCAGCTTCTGCTGCTGTAGTTCTTAAGAAAAAAGAAGACTAATTAAGTATTGAAATAATTTTATACAGATACATAAAAGGCTATGAGCTTGTAATAAGGTTCATAGCCTTTTTTATTTATACTACATATATTTGTTAATAAAGTTTTCAACCTTTTCTTCATATCCTTTTTTATTCTTCATATAGCTTTCAGTATGCTTTGCTCCAGATACTAGATAAATTGCCTTTTCACCCTTTTTTGTTTTATACATCTCTTTTGACATATAAGTTGGCACATATCTATCTCTCTTACCATGTATAAAAAGAATGGGTATATCCGTTTCAGCTACAGCTTTAATTGGAGACACATCACTATATCTAAAACCAGCTCTAATATTGGTTATAACACTTTCTATCTTTATCAAAAACTTAGGCAAATGATAATAAACTTTTATTTGATGCTTTAGCAGTTGTGTTAGGTCAGAATAACCACAATCAGCAACCACGCATTTGACCCTATCATCAATAGCCAAGTGTAGTAAAACCGTTGCTGCTCCCATAGATTCACCGTGAGTTACAATTCTACAATCATCTCCATACTTTCCATAACACCAATCAACAATCTGCTTTAAATCATATTTTTCATAATACCCCATAGATGTGTAGGCTTTACCACTTGAGCCATGATTTCGGTGATCATACATAATAACCCTGTAACCCTTCTTTAGATACATTTCACCGTAGACTAAACATCCATACTTGGAACGGCCGAAACCATGGCTCAGTATTGCTATTTTACCCTCTTCAACCTCCCACTCCTTTGGTTGAAAAAGTTCACAAGAAACAAAATATCCAAAATGAGACCTTATATTGAATTTTGTTCTTTTTATTTTTTTATAAAATTCTTTATTAAATCTGCCACGCTTTTCTTCTATCTTAAGCTGAGCATCTGAACCAATTTTCTTAGGCTTTATAATTAATTCAGATAATCTCCATAAATATGCTCCAATAAGAAGAATTACACGATATACGTGTTTCATTTACACCACCCTATCCACTAATTATATTGTTTTGTTACCTGGGATAAATCCTTCAAAGATAAATAAATCAAAGGCCTTTTTGTTATCTATTATTTCCTCCTTTGAACGAATTGTCCAGGCAACAGTTACTGCCTTATATAATCTTCTTAATAAATTAAAGGATAAACCCTTTTTATATATATGATGATAAGCAATAAAATCAGGTTTTGTAAATACATTAAATAGCATATGTTTTAATATAAAATATTGTATCTTATTCCCCTTAATTCCATGCTTATTGAAATCTGATGATAATTGTCCCCTAACTACACTTGAATTATTCTTCTTGTACCATATTAACGCAAAGGGATTAAAAGATTCTATAACATAAAATCCTTTATAGCCCTCAAGCTCTTTCGATACAGCCTCACATGTTTCCTTTGGATGCCAAGGAATTTTAAGTTCAATAAAGATTGGCACCTTGCCATCAATACAAGATAAAGCTTCACTTAAACTAGGAATCTTTTCATTTGTATTAAACAATTTATAGTTTTTCAATTGTTGGTAAGTCAAATCGGAAACCTCTGCATCTATACCGCAAGCTCTCTTAATATCGTAATCATGCATAATAATTGGGACCTTGTCCTTAGTAATCTGTACATCTAACTCAATGCCAAAACCATTATCAACTGCTTCCTCAAATGCCTTTAAAGAATTTTCAGGAATCCCCAAGTCAATATTATGAAAACCTCTATGGGCATAATACCATCCCTTTAAATTTAAAATACTAGGATTAGGCTTTAGTTTAGGCATAATCAATATTAAATATAGTAGAATTACTATAAGAATCAAGATAATTATATTTTTCAGCATAAAAATCCTTTCTTACTAGGAAAACCTTCCAACATTCTCTAGATTCCTCATACGGTGACTTAGTATATAATGTCATTTTATACTATCCTGCTTAAAATGCAATAGCTTTTCTAGACTGGCAGTAAAACTCTTGATAAAACACAATATTCATGGTATGATTTTTTAATGAAACTCAATCTTTCTCTTGATTAGGAAGGACTTAACAATGGATTTTATTACACCCTTTCTTCTTTCCATTGGCCTATCTGCAGACGCATTTGCTGTGTCTGTTACAGATGGTATATGTAGCAAAGAGGTCACTAAAAGGAATGCTCTTTTAACTAGTTTAATATTTGGCGCCTTTCAAGGTATCATGCCAATAATTGGTTATTACCTGGGCAATATTTTTTATGATGTTATACTACGCTACCATCACTGGGTTGCTTTATTACTCCTTAGTGCCCTTGGTGTTAATATGATCTTTGACGCCATAAAGGAATTAAAGAACCCTGAAAATCAGTGTGATACAAATAAAGTTTTTTCTATTAAGAACCTTATGATTCAAGGAATCGCAACAAGTATTGATGCTATGGCGGCAGGCATAGGCCTAATTGCCCTGGACATAGCCATTTTCCCAACTGCCCTACTTATTGCCACCATAACATTTGCAGTGTCATATGCAGGAGTCTTTCTAGGAAATAAATTCAGCTGCAAGTTAGGACAAAGAGCAAAACTTATTGGAGGTATAATTTTAATAGTAATAGGTTGCAAGATATTTTTTGAACACTTATAGATAAGCGGATGGAGACAAATTATGAATAAATCAATTTTTTTAGAAATAGGTAAATGGTTACTTATAGCTTTATTTACCGCAATCAACTTTTTCTTTTACCAAGTAAATGGCACATCAATTAATTTAATAGTACTTCTACTTATAATTCTATACTCTATCTATGAATACTATCAGTTAATTAGCAAGTTCAAGGTTAATAAAACAGTGAAAATTCCACTTTCCGTGACATATTCCTTTGCTTTAGTATCCCTACTTTTTTGTGTTCAGAACTTGATAATTGCTAATTATGAAGGCCTTATAAAGAACTTAATACAAATACTACTTTACATTGGACTAAGCATTTACTTAATAAGAAAATTTAGTATGAAAGAATAAAGAATGTACAGATATAATAAAAAGGATTTGCATGGAGATGCAAATCCTTTTTATTATATGATATATCTTATAGTAAAGGAAGTCCTTTTCTCTTGGCTACTTCTATCATATCATTAGGCCATATGGAAGCTTGAACCTCTCCTATATGTACTTTTCTTAGATAAAACATGCATATTCGAGATTGCCCAATCCCTCCACCTATGGTATATGGTAACTCTTTATTTAATAAAGCCTTTTGAAAAGGCATCTGAGCTCTTTCCACACAATCAGATATCTTTAGCTGCTCTAATAAGGTCTCTTCATCTACTCTAATACCCATAGATGACAATTCTATTACTATATCTAGCACTGGATAATAGACTATAATATCACCATTCAATGACCAATCATCATAATCCGGTGCCCTTCCATCATGAGGCTTGCCTGACTCTAACACCCCACCAATTTGAGAAATAAATACAGCACCCTTTTCCTTTGCAATTTCATATTCCCTGTCCTCAGATGATAGATTAGGATATAAATTCTCTAGCTCTTGGGAAGTAATAAAGGTTATCTCCTCTGGTAAAATCTCATCTATATAATCATATTCTTGGGAGATATACCTTTCAGTGTTTTTCAATGCTACATATACATTTTTAACTGTATCTACTAATGTATCCATGGTTCTTTGGCTCTTGTTGATAATTTTCTCCCAGTCCCATTGATCTACTAGAAGTGAATGAATATTACCAGTTTCCTCTTCCCTACGAATAGCATACATATCAGTATATAAACCTTCATCTAATTGAAAATCATAACGTTTTAAGGCTTGTCTTTTCCACTTGGCTAGGGAATGGACAATTTCAGCCGGCTCATTATCTTGCTCTTTAATACCAAAAGTAACTGGCTTTTCAACTCCTGTTAAATCGTCATTTAAACCTGACTCTGGCTTAACAAATAGGGGGGCAGACACTCTTGTTAAGTTCAATTGCGTTGCCAGCTCCCTTTCAAAAAAATCTTTTACCTTCTTTATTGCAATATTGGTTTCCTTAATATCTATTGCCGGTTTATATCCCTCTGGGATTATTAATTTCATTTGTTGCCTCCATTCTATAAAAACACATAATAGCATTTTACATATATATCTATGCTTTGTCAATTCAAAAATAAAATATCTATTCTAATATATAGTAACAATCTAATATGCTTTGAATAATATATTAATAGTATAAGTAAAGGAAGTGTTTTTATGGCTATAAGAATCTATATAGATCAAGGACATAATCCAACTGGATTTCATAATGCTGGGGCCACAGGATTTGGGCTTTTGGAACAAGATATCACTTATCAAGTTGGAATCTATCTGGCAAATTTACTTAATAATGATTCTCGGTTTGAGGCCAGATTATCTAGACCAAGCCCTACAACCGTCTTAGGAACCGATAACACCTCTAGTCTAGCCGCAAGGGTTTGGGGGGCAAATTCTTGGCCTGCAAACTACTTCATAAGTATTCATGCCAATGCCAATGTAAACCCTGCAATAAATGGTACAGAAGTTTATATCTATCAATATGGAAGCCAGGCTAATTGGATGGCACAACATATTATGAATGGCATCACAGGAACTGTGGGAACAAACAATAACGGCATTCGTGAGAACCAATCATTCTATATCCTACGAAATACAAATATGCCATCTTTATTAGTGGAAATGGCTTATCTGTCAAATCAATCAGATGCAGAAAAACTTAGGGATAATCAATATGGTTTTGCATATGGAATATATTTAGGTATTATGAGATACTTTGGATTTGCATAAGAACTTATTAGTAATCGAAACAGCCCCCGTATATCTTGGAGGCTGTTTTTATCACTTATGATAGGGTTCATTATGTATAATTCTATATGACCTATAAATCTGTTCTAATAATATTACCCTCATCAGTTGATGTGGAAATGTCATCTGGGAAAAACTTAGTAGTATATCAGCTCTTTTCAGGACTTCCTCTGATAAGCCTAGGGAACCACCAATTATAAAAGTAATGTGGCTTGTTCCAGATATTCCAAGGGCATTAATCTCCTTAGCAAAGCCCTCTGATGATAAAGTCTTCCCTTCTATATCTAGAGCCACACAGTAAGAACTATCATTTACTGCTTTTAATATCCTGTCCCCTTCTTTAATCTTAATTAAACTCTCTAGTGATTCACCAGCGCTATTAGGTGTTTTCTCGTCTTTTAGCTCTATTATTTCCAGTTTACAATATCTACTTAAACGCTTACAGTACTCTCTCACTGCCTCTGCTAGATATTTTTCTTTAAGTTTACCCACACATATTAGTGAGATTTTCATCTTGTCTTCCTACCTTTTTCTTTTAGTCATTTGAAAATCTAGATAATGCTTTTATAGCATAAAATCCTAATACAAATATTATAATAGCTACTAGGATTGATGGAATCCACCATGAAAGCCCTCCAGCCTCAGGAACCCCTGGCAATATCTTGTCTGTGAAAATCTCCGTTGTTGACCCTATTACAAATCCAATAATCATCCAGTATGTATGATGGGGTAATTTGTTAAGTGTCCACTCAATAGGCTTTGTTATAAGAAATATTCCAACAATAGTAGAAATCCCTAAGATAGCTATATATGTAATATCAAACTCAGTAATTGCAAGAAGCATACTATCATACATTCCAAGCACCAGCAGCATATGGGAAGTACTAATTCCTGGTAGAACTAATGCAATTGCTATTACAATGCCTACCACAAAGATCATAAAATAATGGGACAGGCCTGACCCAAGACTTAAATCCAAGTTGCCAATAGGAAGAAAACCTATGGCTAATACAATTATTAAGCCCAATAAAAAAGATATACCTGAAGTTATCTTAAGTGGTTTTTCTTTTGTTTTTTGATATAAAGCAGGTATGCCTCCTACAACAGCCCCTAAAAAGAAAAATGACACATAAAAAGGAAAAGTATCCAATAACCAGCTAATAGCAAAGGCCAAAGTAAATATTCCTAAACCTCCACCAATACAAAACTTAATTAAAAACAATATATTATTTTTTAAATCTTTTGTAAAATTACTAATAGCAGCTATTAATTTATCATATATTCCAAGTAATATGGCCATTGTTCCACCACTTACCCCTGGAACGCTCATAGAAGAACCTATAATAAAACCTTTTAATATAATTATTAAGTTGCTATTATTCTTTAAACCTTTTTTCATAAACTTACAGATAAACCCTATGGTAGGTTTATCTTACTCCTCTCCTTTTCTTGTAGTATATGTTAATAGTCTATCATAAATTAAAAATATATACTACAAGTAAAGTGAAGAAAAACTTTTTATCAGCTCATTCCCTAACACTAGCAATGGTCAATCCACTTATAGCTATTCACCTGTTAAATCATCTGTAATATCATCAATTGCATCCTCAACTTCATTTCTATAAGCCTCCATATAATTGTCCCAATATCCATCGAATTCTCCTGCTGGAGCCATCATGACATTAGGTAAATACTCATGCTTAAGTTCAGTGATTTTTGCAAATGCTTGTCCATAATCTGTCTCTTGTGTCCACTGGTTAGTAGAAGACCACATTGGAAAATTTCTTACTTTATTTTCTCATCTGTTTCCTCCCTATGAGATTTAATTAATATATAAATATCTTAAGCATAAATAATCATTGCTTTTTATACTGCATATTCTAACCATTATGTTGTAAAATATACATTAGAAAAGTTTTATAGTTGTTATAATAAAAACTTCTATTGCTGACATATCTTTATGCCAATTTGTTAACAGATTATCTTTATTCTATCCACAGTTTAATCACATTTTTTGTATATACTAATAACAGATAGTGATAATTCATTTTTTCACTCTCCTCCTCCCTACAATAAATTAAAGAGGATGCTTGGCTTTAATAAAGCTAGCATCCTCTTTATTGCGTTTTTTGCTTTAACTATTTATGACTTTAATTCAGATAAAATTTCATTATCTTTATATTTATTTTATTTTCTATTCACATTATATACACATTTCTCCCTTATAATATATTTATAGATAGTGTTAAAACACTTTCTACTCCCACCCTATTATACGCTATAGGTAAAACAACTCCCCTGTTGTTTACCACAAAAATAACGGACTATTGCATTCGGCAATAGTCCGTTATTTTATATTATTCTTATATTATTCTTCAAGCTGGTCAATCTGCTTGTCTAGTTTTGAGATTCTAACCCTATGTATCATTCTGTCTAAAGTATCTAGTATCTCAAAAATATAGCCTTCATATTCTAATATTACATATTCTCCATCGTCAGGTATACGGTCTAGCAATGATATTAAAAGACCATTCAATGTATCAAAGTCATCATGCTCTAGATCTATATGTAATTCATTATTCAGGTCTTCCAAGCTAATAGAGCCTTTTACAATCCAACCTTTTTCATCAACAGAAAGAACCAAATTCTCTTCCTTGTCGTACTCGTCTTGTATATTCCCTACAATTTCTTCAAGAAAGTCTTCCATTGCAACAAGGCCTGCTGTTTGACCATATTCATCAATAACAATAGCCATATGAATGTTCTTGCTTTGCATCTTATGAAAAAGAATAGTAATGCTCTGAGTATCTGGTACAAAATAAGCTTCCCTTGCAATCTCCCTTAAAGGTTTTTCCTTCAATTCATCAGATATATAGGCACTTATTACATCTTTCAGATGTAGAACTCCTATAATGTTATCTCTATTATCCTCATATAATGGATATCTTGAATAAATTCCTGCTAACATAAAATACATAGCATCTTCAATATTCATGTCTGAACTAACTGCTACTATATTCTTTTTGTTAGTCATTATATCTCCGGCTTCTTGATCATCCAGTTCAATAATATTAGAAATCATCTCAACCTCACCAACATTAAATATACCCTGTTCATGCCCCTCATTTACCATAGAGATTATTTCTTCTTCCGTAACATTATCCATCATGTCCATGGGATTGATTTTAAACACATTAAAAACCAGATTCATAATCTTTTCTAAGACCCAAGAGAATGGTTTTAAAACAAGGTTTACTGCATTTAAAATAGGAATTGTTTTTAGGCAAATACCATTTGCATACCTCTGACCAACCTTTTTTGGAATTATTGTGGTAAAAAGAGTGGTTATAAAAATCAATAGAATTGTTGAAAATATATAAAACAAGGGTCTTGTCACAATTAAGTTACCAATTCTAATAACCCAAAACATTCCAACAAATATGCTAGCAAAGTTTATAATCAATTCCATCCCATTGTAGTGGTTTTCCGGAAACTGGCGTATCTTTAGTAGCTTACCTGCCTTTTTGTCCCCTTCTTCAGATTTCTTTTTAAGACTACTATCATTAAGACTATATAATGCAACATTAACCATAGTTATTAATGCTTTTAATAGTAATATTGAAAAAATAACCACTAGTCCCGTTAAGGGATTACCTTCTTCCATCGTAAATTTCACACCTTCTTTTCTTTTTTTTAATTGTATTAATTGTTTTGTTTCTATCTAAAATATGTATCTAAAGATAAACTTATAATTAATGCTTTGTCAATCTTTTTCAATACATTTTTGTCCAAATGGCAGACCTTTTCTCTTAGCCTTGATTTATCAATAGTTCTCACCTGCTCTAAAAGTATAACAGAGTCTTTAATGATTCCATACTTACTAGCTTCTAATTCCACATGTGTTGGCAACTTTGCTTTATTCATCTTAGAAGTAATTGCTGCACAAATTACAGTGGGACTATGTTTGTTTCCTGTATCGTTTTGAATAATCAGAACAGGGCGAACACCTCCTTGTTCTGATCCAACTACTGGTCTTAAATCTGCATAAAAGATATCTCCTCTTTTAATTATCACTTTCTCACACTCCAATATTAGGTTTA
>CAZPWO010000030.1:0-20659 GCA_964590525.1 uncultured Herbinix sp.
ATGTAAAAAGATATACTATTGATAAACAATCACTAGAAACGGAGGAAAACATGACTTTTAAATTTACAGATTCAAATTTTAAAACAGAAGCATTAGAAGCAAATATACCAGTACTTGTTGACTTTTATGCCGATTGGTGTGGGCCGTGTAAGATGATGGGACCAGTAATAGACGAATTAGCAGAGGAAAATCAAGGAACTTTTAAAATAGGAAAAATTAATACAGATGAAAATCCCAACTCAGCTAAAGAGTATAATGTTATGACAATTCCCACCATACTAATAATCGAAGATGGAAAAGAAGTAGATAGGTTTATTGGGGTAGTTTCTAAGAAAGAATTACAAGACAAGTTAGACAGTCGTAAATAAAGATGAATAAAAGTAATAGGGAAGATACTAACAATAAGGGTATCTTCCCTAATGCTTTTAAAAACAAGAAAAAAAGAGCTTGCTTTATTTACTAGCATGATTTATAATAATTCTTGTGCTTAAAACAAGCGCCTCTAGCTCAGTTGGCAGAGCACCTGACTCTTAATCAGGTTGTCCAGGGTTCGATCCCCTGGAGGCGCATATACAAGTTCTTACCTTATAATTTTAGGGTAGGGGCTTTTTTTGTATTTATAGAAAGTGTCAGATATTATTGTATTTTATGTGTATTTGTTATATATTATAGTTAAGAAATAAGAAAAAATAAATGAAATGATAAAACGATAAAAAGCTAGATATTAAGATGGGGGTCTTTAGTATGTTTAATAATGGCAGAAAGACAATAGGTGTTTTTATTTCAGAACTACATGCTGACTTTCAATCCGTTCTTGCAGAAGGGATTACAGAAGGGGCAAAAGAAAAAAACTATAACGTAATGTATTTCACAAATTTTGGAGGATACGGAAATATCCTATACGATACAGGGGAGATTTTAATAGCTGATATTCCCTATTATTCAGATTTAGATGGTATTATTTTAGCAAGTGATACCTTTGAGTTAGATGGTTTGGAGAGTAAAATTAGAAACAATATTAAAATGAATAGCGACTGCCCAGTGGTATCCGTAAGAAGAAAAATTGATGAATACCACAATGTTTTAATTAATGACTATACTATTATAGAAGATTTAATAAAACATTTTGTTGAAGAGAAGGGATTAACAAGGGTTAACTTTTTAGCAGGTCCAAAAGGATACCCTGATTCTGATAAACGTTTACAGTCATATAAAAATATTTTGAAAAAAAACAATATTCCCATAGAAGAAGAAAGAATATTCCATGGTGATTTTTGGAAAGAAAAAGCCTATGAGGCGGTTGATTATTGGATGGAAAGTGATTTAGAGAGGCCGCAAGCAATTATATGTGCCAATGATTACATGGCAATAGCCACCTGCAATGCCTTAAAGGCAAAGGGTATATCCGTACCAAGAGATATTGCAGTCTCAGGCTGTGATGATGTGGATGATGCCTCCATTAATAGTCCAACTATAACAACAGCAAGAATGCCAATTAAAGATATGGGGATTCAAGCTGTAAACAAGATTCATAATCGTTTAAATGGTGTGGAAGAGGAAAAAGACATATATTTAAAAACAACTCCCATATATAGAGAGTCATGTGGCTGCAGGAAAATTTATGAAAACAGTGATGAAATTGCAGAAGGTAGAAGAAACTACTTGTTAAAGGAAAATGCATTGATTAGAGAGATAGGGCGAAATACTTATATGTCAGTAGATCTAACAGGTCAGACAACATTAGACTCTGTGGTAGAAAAACTCTTTTATCTTGTGTATGAAAACATAGGATTTAATCGATTTTGTTTATGTCTAAAGAAAAATTGGAATGAGTATAAGAGAAAGCCCATTGTTAGCAGAGAACATATGGGGGATGAGATGGAAATGGTAATGGGGCAAAATGGGAAAAAAGGATTTACAAAAGTTAAATTTAACCGCAGGGAATTAATACCAAGAGAGCTAGTTGATGATGAACCCATGATATTGTTTTTTACAATTATTCATCACAGAGGAGACTGTTTTGGATATGCAGCAATAGGCTTTGAAGAAAATACTACATATATGACCTCATACCAAGCCTGGATCAACAATATAAGTAATGCTTTAGAGAATGCCAGACTTCATGGAGAAATGAACAGGTTACTTTTAAGACTGGAAGATATGTCTGTTAGGGATGAATTAACAGGGCTTTTTAATAGAAGGGCCATAGAAACATTAGGGAATCAATATTTGCAACAAGCTACTGATAACAATGTTAAGGTTATGGTTTTATCAGCAGATATGGATAAAATGAAAGAAATAAATGATAATCATGGTCACGCAAAGGGAGATGTAGCATTGAGAACCCTTGCAGATGCACTCCTGCATGCATCAGATGATGATGAAATCTGCATAAGAATGGGCGGAGATGAGTTTGCAGTAATAGGTCTGGATTATGATGAAGATAAAGCCAAGAGATATATAAAACGATTTTTAGATCAACTAGAGAAATTCAACAAAGACAAAGGATATGATTTTGAAATACATGTAAGTTATGGTTACACCTTGGTATATCCTGATATAAATACTATACTTGAAGATTGCCTTGCTATATCAGATGCTAAGATGTATAAAAAAAAGCAAGAAAAGAAAGATAGTAGTAAATAAAAAAGTGTAAAATATAAGTCAGTAATTTATAATTACAAAGAAAATATTTTATACAATGGAGATGAGATTAATGTTTGGAAATGGGCGAAAGACAATTGGTGTTTTTGTAACAAAAATCTATAGGGATTTTCAAGAAAATGTTTGCCGTGGTATTTGTAAGCGTGCAAAAGAACTTGGATATAATGTAGCCTTCTTTTCAAGATTTACTGAACATGATGAATCAAAGTTTGCTTTTGGTGAACGGAATATATCAGAGCTTCCTAATTATAAGTTTTTAGATGGAGTTATATTGGTTGGATCCTCCATAAAACCCAGTAGATTTCATGAAAAAGTAAAAAAACATATAGATGGAAACAATGCTTGTCCAGCCGTTATGGTGAAAAATGAAACAGAAGGATATTATAATGTTTCTGTTAATAATGAAATAATACTAGAAGAAATAATTAGGCATTTTATAGAACACCATGGGTATAAGAAGATAAATTTTCTTGCTGGGCCAAAGGGATACACGGATTCTGATAAAAGGCTTAATTGCTTTCTTAGAGTCATGGGTGAGTATGGGTTAAAGGTTGAAGAAAGACAAATTTATTACGGAGATTTCTGGAAGTCCAAAGCGTATAATGCAGCAATGGAGTGGATGTATAATCCAGAAGAAAGACCAGAAGCAATTATATGTGCAAATGATCATATGGCCATAACCTTGTGTATGGCACTTACTAAGATGGGCTATGATGTTCCAGAAGATATAGCAGTATCTGGCTGTGATAATACAAGGAAATCACAAGATTATATTCCCTCTATTACAAGTGTAGGCCAGCCACTTTTAGAACTAGGGACTGAAGCTGTTAATAAAATTTATAAACATAATAACAATATTGTCCAAGAAGAAACCACTTATCTAGAAGGAAAGACATATATACGTGAATCTTGTGGCTGTGAGGTTAAGCACAACAAGAAGGAAATAAAGGAAAAAAGAAACCATATATTATTTGAATTAGAAGAAAAAGAAGATAACATAATTGCCAATTCCCAGAGTTCTATTGATCTGACAGGTATTACAAAAATAGAAGAGCTAGACAGAAAAATAGTCAATCATGATTATCTAAATGATGGTTACCCTTCTTATTTTATGTGTTTATTCAAAGATTGGGATATATCTTTGAATAATGGAAATAGGCTTAAAATAGACAATGGGCCAGTAACCATGGCAGTTGGAAAGAAAGATGCCCTTAGATTAGATGTAGTAGAGTTTGATAGAAGCCACATACTGCCACCAAAGTATATGGGGGAAGAACCACAATTTTATGTTTTTAATATGCTTCATCACCAAGAAAGATGCTTTGGTTATACAGCCATCAATTTCTTTGAACCTAGGGCTTTTAATCCTTCATATCAAGGATGGACCATTAATGTAAGCAATGCACTGGAAAACATAAGAATTCATAGTGAAATAACCCATTTAGTCTACAAATTAGAAGATTTGCATGTAAAAGATGTAATGACAGGTATTTATAACAGAAGGGGATTAACTTTTGGAAAGGAATACTTAAAACAGTGTAAAGAAAGACAAGTTAATATATTAGTTATAAGCCTTGACATAGATAATTTAAAGGATATAAATGATACTTTTGGCCATGCTTGTGGAGATGAGGCAATCAAAAGTGTAAGTAGAGCCCTTGAGCATGCATCAGAAGATGATGAAATATGCATTAGAATGGGTGGGGACGAATTTTCTGTTATAGGAATGGAATATAATGAAGATAAATTGAAGGCTTTCAAAAAAAAATTTTACGATTATTTAAATGAAAAGAATCAAACAGAAGGACATGATTATACAATAAATATTAGCTATGGTTATAATATGGATATACCTAATAAGGATACGACTTTGGAGGAATATCTTAATATTGCAGATGGAAGAATGTATGATCAAAAGAAAAAGAAACGCCAAGGTCAAGAAGGGATAAGTGGTAATTAGGCCATGGGAAAAATATTTATTATAATGGGCAAAAGCTCCACTGGCAAGGACACAGTATATAAGCGACTACTATCTAGGGGAGAGGAACTATTTAAAAAAGTGGTTTTGTATACCACAAGACCTATTCGCAAAGGTGAAAGCCAAGGGCAAGAGTATTACTTTGTAAATGAAGACAAGCTTAAGGAATTAAAAGAAAAAGGCAAGGTAATTGAACATCGTAGCTACGATACCATACATGGAAAGTGGCATTATTTTACTGTGGATGATGGACAAATTACTCTTGATAATCAGAATTATCTTATGATCGGTACCTTAGAAAGTTATGGACATATAAGAGAACATTTTGGAATTGATAAGGTAATAGCAATTTATTTGGAAGTAGATGATGGCTTAAGGCTTGAGAGAGCTTTGCGAAGGGAACAAAAGCAAGAAAACCCTAAGTATGCTGAACTCTGCCGAAGGTATCTAGCTGATGAAAAAGACTTCTCAGAGGAAAATCTGACTAAGTATGGTATTGACAAAAGATATTATAATAAAGATGTTAATTTATGCGTTAATGAGGTTGTAAAAAATATCAAAAATTACTAGTGTAAAGAAGAATAAGAATATGTTATACTAGCCACATAAGTAGATGTGATCTAATGCAAACAAAAAGGAGGAAAGTGATGGATATTAGAGTTAATAATACAAATCAAATTAATAAAGCCGTACCCCCAGCCCAAGTGCCTGATACAGATGGGTCCTTTAAGTTTACTTTAGTTTCACATATAGAGCAGCAAGATCTTCAGGCCAGGCTTCAAATTATGCTAGAGGAGATTAGCAGCCAAGGTGATAGACTTAAAAAGCATATGGACATCAAGGATTTAAAGCAGTACAAAGGCTTGATAAGGGAGTTTATGAATGAGATTGTTAACAAGTCCCATGAGTTTTCTAGGGAGAATGTTCTAGATAGAAAGGGAAGACACAGGGTTTATGCCATGATTAAGCTAGTAGATAGGAATCTGGATGAACTGGCTCAGGAACTAATAAAGGATGAGAAAGACCCCCTTTTAATTCTTGATCGAATTGATGAGATTCGTGGATTATTGTTGGACATTCTTACATAACTTTAAAGAGACCGAGGTGATTTAATGGAGTATATTAAGGGAATAATTGGACATAAAGACATTATAAAGCACTTAAATAATGCTGTTTCTAAGGGTAAGGTATCCCATGCATACATCTTTAATGGAGAGGATGGAATGGGTAAGACTTCTCTAGCAAGGGCTTTCTCAAAGGTACTACAATGTCAGGCAGAAGACTCCCCTCCTTGTAACCAATGTGTATCTTGTAAGCAGATAGAATCAGCCAATCATCCAGATGTGATTTTTGTGACTCATGAAAAGGCCAGCATAGGTGTAGATGATGTTAGGGACCAGGTGAATGGAGATGTTCAGATTAAGCCTTATAATGGTCCATATAAAATATATATAATAGATGAAGCTGAAAGGTTAACCCAGCAAGCCCAGAATGCTTTGTTAAAAACAATAGAAGAGCCCCCTGAGTATGCTATTATTATCTTATTAGCAAATAACATAAATGTTTTATTAGGAACTATTTTATCTAGAAGTGTGGTTCTTAACTTAAAGCCAGTAGAAAAACAAGAAATAAAAGAATTTTTAATGACTTATCATCATGTTCCTGACTATCTAGCTGAAACTGCAGCAACATTTTCCAGTGGAAATGTAGGTAAGGCAATAAAGTATGCAATTTCTGGAGATTTTGAAAGGTTAAAAGACGACATACTACACATATTGAAATATATTGACCAGATGGAGCTTAATGAGTTGATTAAAGGGATTAAAACTATTTCTGAAAGCAGAACATCTATTGATGATACAATTGATTTAATGATATTATGGTACCGGGATGTACTTATGTTTAAGGCAACAAATAATCCAGATATGATTTTATATAGGGAAGATATTATTACATTAAGAAAACAAGCAAATCACATAAGTTATGAAGGATTAGAGGCAATAATTAAAGCCATGGAGAAAGCAAAAAAACGGATATTGGCCAATGTTAATCCTGAAATTGCAATAGAGCTTATGTTGTTAACTATAAAGGAGAATTACAATGATTAAAGTAATTGGCGTTAGATTTCGTAAAGCAGGAAAGATATATTATTTTGACCCAGAAGATCATGAGATAAAAAAAGGGGATAATGTAATAGTAGAAACTGCAAGAGGAATCGAGTATGGTGCAATGGTTTTAGGACCTAGGGATGTTACAGAGGACCAAGTGGTTCAACCATTAAAGCCAGTAATTCGAATAGCAACTTTAGAGGACGACAAGATAGAAGAAAAAAACAAGGCAAAAGAAAAGGGTGCCTTTGATATTTGTTTTGAAAAGATTAAAAAACATGGTCTTGATATGAAGTTAATAGATTGTGAGTATACTTTTGATAATAATAAAGTCCTTTTCTATTTTACAGCAGATGGAAGGATTGACTTTAGGGAACTAGTAAAGGATCTGGCATCTGTGTTTAAGACAAGAATTGAATTAAGACAAATAGGTGTAAGGGATGAGACAAAGATTGTTGGCGGTGTTGGAATATGTGGTCGAAAACTTTGTTGCAATACTTTTCTTTATGACTTTGCACCGGTTTCCATAAAAATGGCAAAAGAGCAGAACTTGTCCCTTAACCCAACTAAGATCTCAGGGATATGTGGTAGGCTTATGTGTTGTCTAAAAAATGAGGAAGAAGCTTACATTGAACTTAATAAAAGGCTTCCAAATGTGGGAGAGCGGGTTACTACTATAGATAAACAAAAAGGAGAAGTTCTAAGAGTTAGTGTGCTAAAACAAAGGGTAAAGGTTATTGTTGATTTAGAGAATGATGAGAAAGAAGTTAAAGAATATCATGTTGATGACTTGAAATTCAAAAGCAGAAGAAAGAACAAGTCTTCAACTGATTTAGATAATGAAGAATTAAAGGTTCTAGAGATGTTGGAAAAAGACGATGGAAAGTCTAGGTTAAATGATGAATAATGGAATACAAGGATAAAGAAGATATTATAATAAACCCCCATGAAAGACTAGATGACCTTCATAGAAACAACTACCGCATTATACAAAGTCCGGACAAGTTTTGTTTTGGTATGGACGCAGTTTTACTTTCTGCTTTTACAAAGGTGCAATCTGGGGAGGAAGTGCTTGATCTTGGTACGGGAAATGGTATTATACCTATATTATTAGAAGCAAAAACTATGGGGGAATACTTTACAGGGTTAGAAATACAAGAAGATATGGTGGACATGGCAAAGCGAAGTATTGCTATGAATAATCAAGAAGATAAAATTAGTATAATTACAGGGGATATTAAAGAAGCTTCCAAGATATTTGGAAAGGCATCTTTTGATGTTGTCACCAGTAATCCTCCTTATATGCATAATAAGGGAGGGGTTATTAATAGCTTAAAAACCAAGGCAATTGCCAGGCATGAGATATTATGTTCTCTAGAAGATGTAATTAGAGAAAGTTCTATGGTGTTAAGACAGATGGGAAGGTTTTATTTAGTCCATAGACCCCATAGACTGATAGAAATCATTAACTTATTAAGCAAGTATCAATTAGAAGCAAAGAGGATGAGGTTGGTTCATCCTTATATAGAAAAGCAAGCCAATATCGTTTTAATAGAATGCGTAAAAGGAGGGGGTTCCAACCTTATTGTTGAACCACCCCTTGTAGTATATAAAAGGCCCAATGTATATACAGATGAAATATATGAGATATACAATGAAGACTAAAGGTCCATTGGAAAGGTAGAGTATAATATGTCAGGAAAACTATATCTATGTGCAACACCCATAGGTAATTTAGAAGATATTACATTTCGTGTGGTTAAAACACTGAAAGATGTGGATTTAATCGCGGCAGA
Organism: uncultured Herbinix sp.; assembly: GCA_964590525.1. Lineage (GTDB taxonomy): Bacteria > Bacillota > Clostridia > Lachnospirales > Lachnospiraceae > Mobilitalea. Next base: position 8,547 of record CAZPWO010000030.1, read on the forward strand.
GGACACAAGGCATAGTATAAAGCTACTTAACCATTATGAGATAAAGACCCCAATGACTAGTTATCACGAGCATAATAAAGTAGAAAAGGGGCAATATCTGATTAAACAGTTAGAGGATGGTAAAAACATAGCCCTAATTACTGATGCTGGGACACCAGCTATATCTGATCCAGGTGAGGAATTAGTAATACAAGCATATGAGGCAGGGGTTGAAGTAACCTCTCTTCCCGGAGCTTGTGCTTTAATAACAGGACTAACAATATCAGGCCTTTCAACAAGAAGGTTTTGCTTTGAAGGTTTCTTACCTTCTGAGAAAAACCATAGAAAAAACATTCTTGATATATTAAAAATAGAGACAAGGACCATAATTCTATACGAGGCACCTCATAGGTTAAGGAAAACATTACAAGAGTTATATGATATTCTTGGTAATAGAAATATAACTATTGTTAAGGAGTTAACTAAATATTATGAAAAAAGATTAAGCACAAGCCTTTTAGAGGCAATTAAATATTTTCAAGAAACAAACCCCAGGGGGGAGTTTGTAATGATAATAGAGGGAAAGTCCATAAAGCAAATTGAAGAAGAGAAGATAAGTCAGTGGGAAAGCATATCAGTGGAGAAACATATGGAGATATACTTATCAAAAGGCCTAAATAAGAAGGAATCTATGAAGGCAGTAGCAAAAGATAGGGGAAGAAGTAAAAGAGAAATATACCAAAAGCTTTTAGATATTAAAGAGGATACAAAATAATATCTTACTTTTAGTTAGGACGTAAAATCATATGTTAAAAAGAGAGCTTGATTCTAATAAAATAAAAATCCTTATACCTTTATTAGCCTTATTAGTTATGTTACTAGGGCTTTTTGTCTTGTTTAATCATATAAGTAATAAAAGATACGAGGAAGAAATTCTAATAGCAGAAAGCCATCTAAATACAGGCAGTTATGGAAAAGCCATTGAAGCATATAATAAGGCACTTAAGATGAGAAAAAACCAACTTGATGAAGAATTAACCCTTGCATTGGCAGAGGCATATGCAGGGAATAAGGATTATGAAAAAGCCTTGGAAATACTAAGGGGATACTATACAAAAAGTGACAGCATTCTTATTAAAGAGAAGATAGAAGAAACAACTTGTAAAAAAACAGATTATGATTTTCAGCAAACCATTTCCCGTGGGGATAAATATTTTTCTAATGAGGAATATGATAAGGCAATTACTGAATATGAGAAGGCTAAGACAATTAAAAGTAAGGAAGCCATATCCTACCAAATGATTGCAGAATCCTATGTTGCAAAAGAAGATTATAAAATGGCTTATAAAGAGATTATGGATGGCCTAGCTTTGACCCAACAGGAATACTTAAATGAAACATTAAGCCAGATAGAAGAAGAACTAAATAATATTCAGTACGCTGAATATATTGAAGAAGCATTGGAATATGTATATCAGGAGAATTTTCCAGAAGCAATAAGAAGATATGAAGAGGCAATCAAACTTGTCCCAACAAAGGAGACAGCTTATATAGGATTAGCTGAGACATATATTAATATTGGTAGATATAAAAGTGCTATTTCATTAATACATACAGCGATGGAAATAATCGAAAATGATAGAATAGATGAGCTTCTTGAATTAGCTATGGAAAAGGATGAAGAAGAAGAAAAAAGACATAACTTTTTATTGGACTTATATTATGCTATAAGTTATTTGGAATTTTCCAAGGTCGAAAGACTAATGGGAGAGTCCTACTTCAAAGAAAAAATAGCAAAAGACACTCCCATTTACTTTAATCAATTAGGTGAAAGCTTAATTTCATCAGGCAATGTTATGATTGTCATGGATGAAAAAAGCCTATATTCCGGAGGAATAAAGGATGGAATGAAAATGGGCATGGGTGTTTATTTTATACTTGTAGATAATGAAGATGATAGTGGATATTATTATTATGAAGGTGAATGGTCCAATGATTACCCAAATGGAACAGGTAAAACCGTAGAGCTGGCCAATCTGGCAGATGATGATGAGCAATATCAGGAGCAAGTTACAAGTAGTGGATATTATCGAAGTGGGCTAGAGAATGGTAGATTTCATAGGGTTTTCTACAGAAATAAAAAGGAGATTTACAACATATATTATAGGGCAATAGATGGGGTTCCGGTTTCCATAAAGGTAGATAATGAACTAGATATAGACTCAAAAGAAATCGATCAATATGCCATAGGCCAAATATATAAGGGAGATATTCTTACTGAAGACTACTATTATATACCAAAGGACACTGTGTGGGGTTTATTTAGCTACAAAAATCACAAAAACACGAAAACTAAAGAAAACTAAAGAAAACTAAAGATAATTATGAAAACATATTAAAAAAAAGAAAAGGCTAGGGATTTCTCCCCAGCCTTTCTTACATATTCAAGCTTAAATAAACTTTGAGTTTAGCCGGAATATGTATTAATCAATAATTCCAGCTATTTTAGCAAGTTCAATGATTGATTCTTTTGAAACTTTTTTGTCATGGAAATCAACCAAGTCTTCCTTATCACCAGTAAAGATATCCGCAGGTTCGTATTTTTGAAGGACAATTCTTCCTTCTTCTACGTAAATTTCTAACGGATCCCTCTCACCAATGTTTAAGGTCCTCCTTAATTCAATAGGTAAAGTAATCCTGCCTAACTCATCAAGTCTTCTTACGATTCCAGTACTCTTCATAATATAGCCTCCTTTTCACAAAATGTATTGGGGAATAATTTGCTATAAACAAGAAAATGTTTTAGTGAACGATTACATTATCTGTCTTTAGCATTAATTAATCCTAACATAGGCTTTTTTTAAAGTCAACTAATATATTTGTCAAAACATAGCACATTTAATGAATTTAATGTAAAGAGAAACAAATGATACTATAAATATGACTTTTATCTGCTCATTTATAAGAAAGTTGAGAATATAAATAAATAAAAGGCTTGATAAGTCAAAATTAAGTCTGATAATTAAGGGATGGTTTAAAATGATTAACTATATATGGGGATTAATGATATTAGTTGGAATCATAGTAGGCGTTTTTAAAGGTAACATAGGAGCGGTAAGTAATGCAACATTAGAATCTTCAAAAGAAGCAATATCTCTTTGTATTACCATGTTAGGAATTACAGCAGTGTGGACAGGATTAATGCAAATAGCAAAAAAATGTGGATTAATTGATTCATTAACAAAACTCTTAAGGCCTATTATAAGTTTTCTTTATCCTGACATTCCAAAAGGCCATCTTGTAAATGAATATCTAGCATCAAATATGGTTGCCAATATTTTAGGACTGGGATGGGCTGCTACTCCTACGGGTCTTATGGCCATGAGAGAGTTTAAAAAGCTTAATAATAATTCTGATGTTGCCAGCTGTGACATGTGCACTCTCTTAATAATAAACATTTCCTCTTTACAATTGCTTTCAGTAAATATTGTTGCCTATCGAAGTCAATATGGTTCTGCAAATCCAACAGAAATTCTAGGAGCGGGAATTGTGGCTACCTTGTTTTCCACTATGATAGGAGTTATCTTCTCAAGAGTGGCAAGGAAGATTAGTATGAACAAGTATAAAAAAGATTAAAAAGGGGGCCTTATATGAAATTCATTATTTACATATCAGATTACATGATACCATTTTTATTTTTATATATTGTGGGTATGGGAATTATATCTAAAACAGATGTTTATGACGAATTCATAAAAGGGGCAAAAGAGGGTTTTAAGGTGGTTATAGACATAATGCCTACCCTTGTTGGACTTATGGTGGCTGTGGGGGTTTTAAGAGCTAGTGGGGCCCTAGAAGTCATAGCCAAAGCAATAAGCCCCATAATGAATATTTTACACTTTCCCAGTGAGCTAGTTCCTTTGGTCTTGGTGAAAATGTTTTCCTCATCTGCGGCTACAGGTCTTCTTCTTGATATATTTAAGGAATTTGGACCTGATTCATATCTGGGAAGATTAGTATCAATTATTTTAAGTAGTACAGAGACTATATTTTATACTATGTCTGTATATTTTATTGCGGCTGGAGTTAAAAAAACTAGATACACCTTGATCGGAGCCTTAATAACAACATTATCCGGAATTATCGCCAGCGTTATTGTAACAAAGTTTGTATTTGGAAGCTAAGAGGTGTTTTGGTTGATTATTTGTGGGGAAAAGGGTAAAATTTATAATAACAAATAACAGCATATGAAGGAAGGTGTTTTTATGTCTTTACTTGGAGCTTTTATTGTACCCCACCCGCCTCTTATTGTTCCTCAAATAGGAAATGGAGAGGAAGAGAAGATTAACAAGACTATTGAAAGCTACCACAAAGTGGCAAGGAAAATATCTGAATTAAATCCTGACACAATAATTATAGCATCACCTCATTCGATTATGTATTCTGATTACATTCATATATCCCCAGGGGCAGGAGCAAAGGGGGACTTTAAGCAATATGGTGAAAACAACCTAAGGTTTAATGTAAGATATGATGAAGAATTAGTTGAAGCCCTTGAATATGAAGCAGAAGTGGAAGATATTAATGCTGGTAGACAGGGAGAAAGGGAATCGGCTCTTGATCATGGAGTTATGGTACCTTTATATTTTATAAATCAATATCTTAAGGATTATAAGCTTGTAAGGATAGGTTTATCTGGCCTATCTGTTGTTGACCATTACCGTATGGGCAAGATAATTACTAGGGAGGCAAAAAAACTAGGAAGAAGGATTGTTTTTGTTGCCAGTGGTGATTTGTCCCATAAGCTTAAAGAGGACGGCCCTTATGGTATATCAAAAGAAGGGGTCCGATTTGACAAGGAAGTTATTGAAATTATGAAGACAGATGATTTTCTTCCTTTTATGGAGTTTGAATCTGACTTTCTTGAGAAAGCTGCAGAATGTGGTCTTAAGTCCTTTATTATGATGGCAGGTGCTTTAGATCGGAAAAAGGTAAAGGTGGACTTTATGTCCTATGAAGGCCCCTTTGGAGTAGGATATGGAGTGTCTTCTTATATACCTGTTGGAAAAGACGAAAATCGTAGCTTTGATGAAATCTTTGAAGAAAAGCAAATGATAAAAGCTAATAAAAGTAGGGAAGATGAGGATGAATACCTTAAACTTGCCAGGTATTCAGTGGAAACCTACGTAAAGACAGGAAAAAGAGGATCTCTACCAGAAAATCTGCCAGAGGAAATGTTAAATAATAAGGCAGGGGTTTTTGTTTCTTTAAAGATGCATGGGGAACTAAGGGGTTGCATCGGTACTATTTCCCCGGTTACAAGCTCTATTGCCAATGAGATTTTAAGAAATGGTGTAAGTGCAGCAATGGAGGATCCAAGGTTTCCACCAGTAAGTGAAAAGGAATTACCCCTGCTGGTATATTCAGTAGATGTACTTGGACAAGCTGAAGAGATACAATCCCTAGATCAGCTGGATGTGAATCGCTATGGGGTAATAGTCTCGTCAGGTTATAAAAGGGGCCTTCTTCTTCCTAACTTAGAAGGGGTCCATGATGTAGACAAGCAAATTACCATCGCCAAAGGAAAGGCTGGGATAACAAAGGGGGAAAAGACTGTGATAGAGCGTTTTGAGGTGGTGAGGCACCAATGAAAGCCACTTGTATGATATGTCCCCATCACTGCAAGCTAGGACAAGGACAAATTGGCATATGTAATGGGCGAATAAACAGCGGAGGCAAGGTCATAAGCCAAAACTATGGAATGATCACAGCAAGAGCTTTAGATCCTATAGAGAAAAAGCCCTTATTTGATTTTTATCCAGGGAGTAAAGTTTATTCTATTGGTAGCTATGGCTGTAATATGCAATGTTCATTTTGCCAAAACCATGAGATCTCAATGATAGATAAGAATAAATTCAAAGGGAAAAAAGAAGAAGTTCAAGAGGTAGTTAACTATGCAAAGGCATTGCAAAGTCAAGGGAATATAGGAATAGCATACACCTACAACGAGCCTTTAATAGGCTATGAGTTTGTTAGGGACTGCGCTATGGAAGCTAAAAAAGAGGGGCTTAAGAATGTAGTTGTGACCAATGGATTTATATGCGAGAAGCCTTTAAAAGATTTGCTGCCTTATATAGATGCATTTAATATAGATTTAAAGGGCTATACTTCTGAATATTATAAGGAGTTAAGAGGAGACCTTGATACAGTTAAGAAATCCATAGAGATAGCAGCAAGTAAGTGTCATGTTGAAGTCACAACATTAATTGTCCCTGGTAAAAATGATAGGGAAGAAGAAATAGATGAAATGAGCCGCTGGCTAGGAAGCATAAGCCCTAATATACCCCTTCACATCAGCAGGTTTTTCCCACAGTGGGAGATGAGGGATAGGGGGCCGACTCCTGTAGAGACAGTTTACAGGATGGCTGAGATTGCAGGAGAAAACTTACGGAATGTTTATGTGGGGAATGTGTGAGTGGGTAAAAGCCTTGGGGGCTGATGGGGGTGAATCTGGCTTGTGTATATTAATATACACAAGCCAGATTCACAGGTAGCTTGTTGGGGCTTTTACTGTGGGAATTAATATATGTAAGGTGGGTTTTTGGGTGGATGAATGAGTGTTATAATGTTTTAGACGATGTTTATTATTTGCCTTTTTACACATACTAGCTGTGAGGTGATGTGTGTGAATGAGAATGAGATTGAGAATAAGAAGGAAAGGGAAAAAAAGCATCAGAAGAAGTCTCAGGAGAAGTTTAATAGTGTGACTAATTCAGTTAAGCCTGTGAATCAGAATCAGGAACACAATGTAAGAAAAGAGGACATTGGACAGAAGAATAATTTTCGTTAGATTGAGGACTTATGAGAGGGTCTCTTTACTCTGTCTACTACCATTCAATGGGGATGGCATACTAAGCTGGTTATTATAGGTGAGTATGCCTATACCATGGATGGTTTACATATGTATTGAATATAATTATTATATTTTGGAAGTTTAGCTATGGAGTAGATAAGTAATCCACAAAACACATAAGAAACATATGAAAACAGTAGGGGTATGTGGATAACGCTCTGAAAAACTACTGGCATTGTGGATATGAATAATTCAAAACATCCAATAGAAAAGGAGTTGGAAAGAAGAGTTATCTTGTATTTATATCAGTCTAGGGTTCAATCTTGTGGTCCGCTAGCTCCTTAGGAGGCAGAACTAACTTGTAATAAAAAAAACACTGTTGTATAATAAAGAACAGATTGAATGGAGCTGATATTTGTATATGATTTTTGAAACTCATGCACACTATGATGACAAGGCATTTGATGAAGATAGGAAAGAAATTCTGGAGCTTTTGCCAAAAGAGGGAATAGAATATGTAGTTAATATAAGTTCTGAATTAAAAACCATAGAAAGCACCATAAAACTTGTGGAACAATATCCATATATTTATGGGACCGTTGGAATTCATCCAGGGGCAACTAAGGAGCTTAATGAAGAGGGTTTTTTATGGCTAAAAGAAAAGGCCAAACTTGAAAAGATCCTTGCCATTGGTGAAGTAGGGCTAGACTATTATTGGGATACCCCTGATAGGGAAACTCAGAAAAAATGGTTTGCCAGACAGATGGAGTTGGCCAGGGAATTAAGATTACCTTTGGTCATTCATAGTAGAGATGCAGCCAATGATAGCTATGGTATGCTTAAGGAAGCAAAGGCAGATGAAATAGGTGCAATTATCCATTGTTTTGGCTATGGAGTAGAACAAGCAAGGCAGTATTTTAATATGGGCTTTTACCTTGGAATAGGTGGAGTTGTGACCTTTAAAAATGGTAGAAAACTAAAAGAAGTAGTGGAATTTGCCCCCCTAGATCAGTTAGTATTAGAAACAGACTGCCCTTACCTGTCTCCAGAACCCCATAGAGGGAAAAGAAATAGTTCTCTTTATCTTAAGCATATAGCACAGGAAATAGCTAGGATTAAGAATGTGGATTATGATACAGTTGTAAAGATTACATCGGATAATGCAAAGAGGTTTTATAAGATATAAAAACATGTAAAAGTCATGGATAAACTATAGATAGTAAAATAATAAAAAGTGAAAGAGGGATACAATGGGCAAACTGGGAAATCCGAAAAATACCATTGAAATTCTAAAAAAATATAAGTTTGTTATTCAGAAAAAGTATGGACAAAACTTCTTAGTTGATACCCATGTTCTAGATAAAATCACCCGAGGGGCAGAGGTAAGTAAAGATGATTATGTCCTAGAGATAGGTCCTGGAATTGGAACCCTAACTCAATACTTATGTGAAAGCGCCAGAGAAGTTTTAGCAGTAGAGATTGACAGGGCTTTAATTCCCATATTAAACGAAACACTATCTGACTATGACAATATAAGTATAATTAATGATGATATCCTTGATATAGATTTAAAGCAGTTGGTAAAGGAGAAGAACAATAACAATCCTATAAAGGTTGTTGCTAATCTTCCCTATTATATTACTACTCCTATAATTATGTCATTTCTTGAAAATCATGTACCAGTAACAAGCCTTACTGTAATGGTACAAAAAGAAGTGGCAGCCAGGATGCAAGCATCACCTGGAACAAAGGATTATGGGGCCCTATCCCTTGGAGTTCAATATTATGCTGAACCATATATTGTGGCAAATGTACCACCTAACTGCTTCATGCCAAGGCCTAATGTTGCTTCAACAGTTATTAAGTTAACAGTCCATAAGCAACCACCGGTGGAAGTTAAAGATGAGAAGCTTATGTTTCGTCTTATTAGGGCTTCTTTTAATCAAAGAAGGAAGACCCTTGTAAATGGATTATATAATTCTAAGGATCTAACATTTACTAAAGAACAAATTCAAGATGCCTTAAAAAACCAAAACATATCAGAGATGATTCGCGGAGAAGCTTTAACCCTTGAAGAATTTGCCGGACTAGCCAATTATTTAACTGACCAATAATATATCAAAAGCCCAAAGTCACAGCCGAAAAACTTCAGTTGTGACTTTTTTGTAAGGCTATAAAAGGAGGAAGACTAGGCAAGTTTTTGCAACTTATAGAAGACAAAAATACAGGTAGCAGCTAAAACATAATTTTTGCAACTATTTGATGCCGTTGGTCCTTAGATTGCGTACTGTGCAATCTTAGTACCACTACGAGCATCAACTAAGCGGGAGTGGGTTGCAAAAATTATGTTTTAGCTGCTACCGATCATTAAAGTACACCCTGTTGCAAAAACTTGCCTGGTCTTCCGGGCTGTTACCACCCCCAATCATTATTTATGTAATAAAGTCCAGTACTTTAGAATATGCTTAATAGAAAAATAGAATAGATAGCATATTTATATAAATAGTTTAAGGGGTGGTTTCTTGGCTGATTATAAACGAATGGTTTCCTATATGTATCAATATGAAAATGGTGTTAAGAAGAAAAATGTTGGATATGCTCGTGTGGAATCCAGAAACGGACAATGTAGAGTGACGATACATATGCAACTTCTAAGTCTTATGGGTGGGGTTTTTCCCACCTATATGATACAGAGAAAGCATAAAGACATGGAGCTTATATATCTTGGAGACTCTGTTTTGAAAAATCAAGTAATGGATTGCAGGTTAACTTCAAATGCATCTAATATAGGGAATTCGGGATATAGCTTGTCAGACATGGGGGGAATTGTTTTATTCTTTAATGAGAAAGTTTTTTATGGTACAGAGTGGGATGACAAAGCAATAGTTTTAGAAGAAGTATTAGAAGCTTTAAAGGACAAGGATAAGTCAAAAGAAAAAGAAATAACCAGGCCTAAGTTAGAGAGAGATGAAAAGGGACTTCAAGAGGATGAAGATAATCCTGCTTTAGAGCTTGTTTTCAATGAAGAACAAATTGAAGAAGATATAACAAAAGATAATGTAATTAAAGAACGTATTGTGGCTGTCAAGGAAGAGCTAGAAGAACCTCTTGTAGATGAAGCAGTAGAAGCAAGTAGTGAAAAAAAGGTAGCAGTTGAAGAAAAAGTAGCAGTTGAAGAAGAAACAGTTGTAAAAGAGAAATTATGTAATGAGAAAAAGGAAGCTAGTGATTATTCTTCACAGCAAAAGCTGGATGATAAAAGTTCCACAGAAGAATTAGCAGCAAGTACTATAGTAGATGAAAAGGAATGGTCTAGGGACCATATGCTACGAAGTATTAAAGAAGAAAAGAGAGAGTTGGACAATGATTGGAATAGCGTTCCTTTATATAAACTGCCAAGAGGCTGGAAGACAGTCGAAAGAAGGAATGAAATAGGGAAGAAAAAAGAACCAGTGCAAAATAGACAAGCAAAGGCAGATAAAAACTTAGTAAAAGATAAATATAGTAAAAGTTATTCAGAAGAAAATAAAACAAAAGAGCATCCAACAGCTGAAAAATTATTTAACACATACCAAACATTTTATCCATTTGAGGACAATGAAATTACCAAATGTGTAAAAATAGAGCCAAAAGACATAGCTGAACTACCAGCTGAAATGTGGGCATTAAGTAATAATAGTTTTTTACTTCACGGATATTATTGTTATAACCATTTAATATTTGCAAAAAGAGTGGATAAATACGGTAGCCATTATATCCTTGGTGTCCCAGGAATATATCACAATAGAGAGCGGTTTATGGCGAAAATGTTTGGTTTTGAGAAGTTCAAACCTATTCGTAAGAGAGAGCTAAGGCAAGAAGACTTTGGATATTGGTTTATAAAAGTAATTCTATAACCCCTTAATTTACAATCCTCTGATTGAAACTTTTTCCACATAAGGAGCAAGCAGTCTACTGTAATTTTCAAGAGTTTCTTTCTCATGGGCACTTAATCCAGGAGACATAAGATCCCCAGAATCCTCAAAGGACTGTAGGTAATAAGCCTTTGCACCTTTAATCCACTGGCCAATAGCAATGATATCATCTTCATTATGATGTTCACGGACAACAGTAGTTCTAAACTCATAATCAATAGGGGAATTTAGAAGAAAGTTCACGCTTTCTTCAATAGCTAAGATGTTGAAGTCTTTAATTCCTGAGGATAGACCATACTTATCTTTAGAATTCTTAATATCCATGGCAAGATAATCAAGAAGACCTTCTTGGCATAAGTGTTTTAACATATGAGGGTTACTACCATTGCTATCTAATTTCACCTTATAACCCAAAGATTTGACCTCTTTAATAAAGTCAGGCAAATCAGGATGAAGAGTAGGTTCTCCACCAGTAATACATACACCTTCTAAGATGTTTATCCTTTTATTCAGGTAAGTAAGGACTTCATCTTTAGGGATTATGGGTTGTGATGAGGCCTTTGTAACTAGGGAGGCATTATGGCAGAAAGGACATCTCATGTTGCAAGCTCCAATAAAGATTGTTGCAGCAAGGTGTCCAGGATAGTCTAATAAGCTTGTTTTGTTAAGTCCATTAATATGCATATTGTCACTTCCTTGTGCTTATGATACAATTATTATACTAGATTTATAAGTGAGATTCTATAAGAAAAGGGTAATGCAATGGATGAAAATGATAAATACATGAAAGAAGCTTTAAAACAGGCTAAAAAGGCATATTCCATAGGAGAAGTTCCAATTGGATGTGTTATTGTATATGAGGATAAGATTATTGGAAGAGGCTATAATAAACGTAATACAAGTAAAACTACCTTGGCCCATGCTGAATTAATAGCAATTCAGCAAGCAAGCAAAGTTATGGGAGATTGGCGGTTAGAGGATTGTACTATCTATATTACCTTAGAGCCATGTCAGATGTGTGCAGGAGCTATTGTCCAGTCCAGGATAAAAAAAGTAGTTATTGGAAGCATGAATCCAAAGGCAGGGTGTGCAGGATCTATATTGAATTTATTGCAAATGAAAGAATTTAATCATCAGGTGGATATAGAATCTGGTATATTAGAAGAAGAATGCACAGAAATATTACAAGGATTTTTCAAGGAATTACGTATAAGAAATAAAATGGAAAAGTCTGAGGGTTGACAAGTGCATTAAAAAAGTTTATACTTTCCATACAGCTTTTTTATACATTAAAAAAGCCAATAAAAATGTCATAAAGTTTCCGTGCAGCCGGGGAGATAGCGGTGCCCTGTACCTGCAATCCGCTA
>CAZPWO010000031.1:0-5159 GCA_964590525.1 uncultured Herbinix sp.
GAGGCAGGTTACCCACGCGTTACTCACCCATCCGCCACTAAGTCACAATTACTTCATCTCCGAAGAGAATCAGTAAAAGTGCTTCGTTCGACTTGCATGTGTTAAGCACGCCGCCAGCGTTCATCCTGAGCCAGGATCAAACTCTCATATTTAAGTGTTAGATTTTGTTTGTGGAACAAACAGATAAACATGTTGGAAGCTTGCTTCCATAAGTGTTTATATGCTTTGTTTTACAAGGTCACAGTCACAGTTAGCGAGCATTCATGCGAGCTATATGTGATTGTGAACCTGTTGTAACTTGTTACAACAAACAATCGTACAACTTAACAAGTTGTTTAATCCAGTCAGATAAACTCTAGCCTAAATTAATCATTTGATTAATTTGTTTTAGCAATTTTATCCATACTGTTTTTGTGGAAGTATTGACCAAATCTTATAAATAAAATTTGTATCAATGCTTTTGTTCTTTTGAAAATCTTTTTAGAATTTTCAGGGTTGTTTCATTGTTCAATTATCAAGGTTCTGTTGCTTACTTTTCTTTAAATTTAATCAGCTTTTGTTTTAGAGCCGACAATTTAAAATTATACATCATTCAATTCGTTATGTCAAGCACTTTTTCAATGTTTTTTATTGGTAATCCGAAAAAGTCTTTTCTTTTTGTCTTGCCAACTTTTTTGGCGACAAGTTATATACTATCACGGATAAAAAGCTATGTCAACACTTATTTCAATTAATTTTAAGAAAATATTCTTCTATGCCATTTGCTATACCAACTGCAATCTTCCACTGATAATCATCAGTAGCCATTAACCCATCTTCTTTATCATTAGTCATATATCCCATCTCTACTATTGTAACTGGAACACTACACCAATTGATTCCACTCATGGTATCTGTCTCCCAGACAAACTGTTTGCTACCGCCTGTCGCCGCAACCATTTCATCCAATACATTAGATGATAGGGCTTTGCTTTTAGAATAAAGGTCACCATTATAGGGATTTGAAGGAGTTTGGCAGATTGTCATTGCACCCTTTGCTGAAGGGTTATCAGAACCATTTGCATGAATACGGATAAATGCATCTGCACCGGCATCATTGGCTACTTGGGCCCGCTTACTGTTACTAATGTTCACATCATGTTCAGTGCGAGTCATGATAACTTCATAACCTCTAGCTTCTAACTCTTCTTGAAGTTTTAAGGACACTTGTAGATTCAACTGATATTCCTTCAATCCACTAACTACACCTTGAGTACCTGCTGAAACCTTCGCCTTTGTTTCTGTTGCCCCTGGCCCTACAGGTTCCTGCTCTCTATTTCCCGTTTTCTGATGACCAGCATCTATAACAAGCAAATAGCCATTAGAGGATTCTGATGGTTCCCGCAAGTAGTCACTGGCCATATAATAAACATTGCCATCTAACAGAACCCTGCTCCACTGTCCATCATCATCTATCCGGCTTACTTCTACCCTAGGACCAACTACTGTATAAACATCTGCAGTAAATGATGGATCCTTCCTAACATTTACCGAACTTTTTGTGTAGACCGTAATAATATCTTCTGGATTGTAAGTAAACTCTACCGTTTCATCCTCAATATCATTATCGCCATCATTTATTCCCATAGAATTATCAATAAGTTCATTCTCATGTCCATCTTGGGACTCATCATCCAGTTCATATCTGGGATCATCTTCAGATTCCTCTTCCACTTCATCTGGCAAATCAACTATTGAAAGTTCTGAATCCTCCCCTTCCTGAGAGACTTGATTATTTCCACTACAGGCAATAAAAAACACACAAATCAAAATAAATAACATATATCCTTTCAACTTAGATCTCTCCAACAGTCCTTCCTCCTTTAAAGCAATAAAGGTTCCTTTACCCCTATTTAAAAGCAGGTAAAAGAACCATCTGTCTTACTTCTGTACTAGATGTATTGCAAAGCCTCCGATTTCCCCTTCTATATATACAAGTTTTAGACTTCCATTATCATGGTACATCTTGCTTTCTTCAACAAATGTGTAACCCTTCGCAGCTAGATGATATAAAGCTCTTTCAATATTGTTAGTTCTTATACCTATATGTCCATTCTTTCCCCGGCCATCCTTCTTCATAATCTCAAATTCAGAACCCACAAAGAAAGATATGCCGATATCCTTTTGAGCAAATCCTGTTAAGGCTGCCAATGAGGTTGCTACTTGGCCGGCTTCATCATCATTATCTGCATTAATACCTATATGAGCAATCTCAAATCCAAGCATAAGCTCTACAGCCTCTTTTGTAAGTTCTGTAATCTTATGAAATTCCCCTGACTTGATGTAACTATCTTTCACCATCCAGCTCCCTCCGCAGGCTAGCACCTTTGGAAAGTCCAAGTACGAATTAAGATTATCTGCATTTATTCCACCAGTAGGCATAAACTTTATATTTGTATATGGGGCAGCCATTGATTTAATCATTGCCAAGCCACCAGCTGCTTCAGCCGGAAAGAACTTAACAACATCAAGACCTAGTTCAATTGCCGCTTCAACATCAGACGGATTAGAACATCCTGGTGTAATAGGAATGTCTTTATCCACACAATACTTTACTATCTTAGGGTTTAACCCAGGACTTACTATGAACTTCGCCCCTGCTGCCACAGCCCGATCAACTTGTTCAGTTGTTAGAACTGTTCCTGCACCAACAAGCATGTCAGGATATGCTTGGCTCATAATACGGATAGATTCCTCTGCAGCATCAGTACGAAATGTAACTTCAGCACAAGGTAAACCTCCGTCAATAAGGGCCTTAGCCAAGGGTTTGGCATCCTTTGAATCATCTAATTTAATCACTGGGACAATACCCATCTTTTGAATTTCATCTAATACCTTACTCATGTCAATTCTCCTTTAATCTGTAATGTATGCATATTACTATAATTTAGCCAACTTATAACCCAACTACAAAACTTGATATGTTAACAATATATTTTGTTAGAAGGTTGTTATCATAAATAAAGCTTAGAATCACACTTTCCTCAATCATAGCAAAAGCACTTTGTCCAAAACCGCTACCTGCAAATACCGTTATCAACATGAACATAATCCATACTATAACAAAACCATGTATCAAACCTGCTATAAGACCCGTAGTCTTATTAATCTGATTCAGGACTGGCAACTTACTAATAATATTAAGAGCTATGCTTAGTACCCAGATTGCAACAAGCAATACAACAAATGTTACAATAAAACCTGTGGCCTTCAAGACAATCTCCGTTAAATACTCTGTGATATATGCTTTTATATTATCAATACCCTTTTCTTTGTTTTCAAGCAATGTCTCCTTAATTGAATTCGGTAGTACCAGCTTCTCAATAAAGGATTCCTCATCAGAAGATTCTTCTTCATCATTAATAAAAATCTGCTCTACCCTTTCTGTAATACCTGTATAGACCTTGTCATTATCCCTTAACATATCAGTCACTGTAGGACTGAAAATCACTGTTAAAATCATAGCCAGGATTAAAGATACCATTGAAAAGACAACCTTAATCAAACCTTTTTTCTTACCAATCCAAGCATTTATAAGTATAATAGCCAAAACAAGTAGCAACAACCAATTCATCTTTCTTTCCCCCTTATCTAATTAATTAACTGTATACTAGAAATCCTGTCTCCACCAACCACAAAATATCGGTCTGTTTTATTAATAGGATATATTGCAGATACATTATTTGAAAATGTATAAGAAAACTTTTCACTTCCATTTACATTAATAATCTTGGTGGTTAAATTACTATGAAGAATAACTTCTTCTCCAAACAAATAAATCTTATCATAATTAAAATCTATATCTTTTTCTAAAACTTTATTTCCTTTTAAATTATACAACAATATTTTTTTCTGTAAAGTCTTTCTATCTTCTAAAACCAATCCAAAATACTTTTCACCATAGACAAGACTTTTTATCTTTCCTTCATATTTTTCATCCATAATTTGTTCTGGAATTTCTTCCATGGAGAACAAAATAACAGAATCCTCTTTATATACAGAGACATAATCATTATTTAGGAATGCAACCCTTGGAATAACCACGTCTTTATAGGGAACACCCGCCACAAGTCTACCAGGCTCATTTTTTCCAACCTCACCAAAGTTATAGAAGGCCAGGTAACTTATTATCTCTCCTTGATTAACCGTTATATAAGACACTACTAGTTTTTTGCCATCATCAGATAAGCTTATATCTATAGGATATCCCTCTTCACTGACATTGGTAACCTTGGCATCAACCAACTGACTTCCATCCTTACTATATAAGTTAATGTAATTACTATCATCACCCTCTGATAAGACTGCCACTACACCTTGCTGAGCAACCTGCACCTTAAGAATATTACCAACTGTAGTAATACTTTCCCCTGAACCCTTCTTATTAAAGATGTTAATTAGTTTGTTGCCCTGGTCTGCGATTACAACATAATCTTTGCAAACATCAGCAATTGGCTTATGCATTTCGTATGCAGCATTCCAGATAGGCTTTGCATCTCTATCATAAGCAATGACCCCATTTCTATTATAGCGCACTATTCCATCTCCATATGGGAGAAATCCTGTAGCCATATCATCTATATACTCATGACTACTTACGACTTTGTAAGCCTGATAGCTTCTTTCACGAACTTTAGTAATATATGTTAACCCGATATAAACCACGGCTAATATAATAGCCCCTGAAAGAACTATTTTAGCTCTTCGGTTCCGCTTTCTTTTTCTTCTTATTTCTTTTATTCTCTTTTCTCTACTTTTATTTTTAGTCATATCATGCTCCCAGACACCATAGTTTAATGTGATTATACATCATTTTACTCTAGAACGCATCATATATTTAAAAAAGAAGCATTACAAAATAATCTCTTTTCTGCAATGCTTCTATAATAAAACACTTTTCCAACTTATTAAGGTACTATAAGTTTTTGTCCTATGAAAATATAATTTTCATCATCCATATTATTAAGCCTCATAATCTCCGACATGTAGTTAGGGGAATCATAAAGCTTATAGCTAATTCCTGCTAAGGTATCTCCAGCAGACACTACATAGTAATTTGTTTCCTTTGGAGCAGTAGTTTCTTCAGCATCACTTTTATTGTCTGGCTTTTTGTCTGGCTT
>CAZPWO010000031.1:5259-11126 GCA_964590525.1 uncultured Herbinix sp.
TCATCTGGTTTTTCATCTGGTTTTTTTTCTTCTTTATTATTAGACGGAGTTTCTTCAACTGGGGTAACATTTCCTGGCAGTATATTCACATCAAGACTGTCTTCTCCAACGACTTTAGATTCTAGTGGTTCATCTAATTCCCATGGGTCCTTGGATTCTAATGCACCTTCTTGTAAAGGTGAATCTACATAATTTAATTGATTTTTTTCTTTATCCTTATCATTTGTGAAAACGGACTCAACACCTTGGATATTACTGGCCAGGGAATCCAGTGTGTCTTGCATGGTTTTCATTTGATCATAATTATCTAACATTGCTGCTGCTGCAATCAAGATAACTACAGCCAAAAGTGTTCCTCCTGCATAAATCAATCTAGGTGGACCTATTTTCTCTTTCTTCTGAGGTTTCATATTATCAATTACAGCTCTTATTTCCTTAGACACATGGTCATCGTGCTTGGATTCTTCGCTTTCATATCTATTATGTTCAATCATATATGTCTGCATGTCCTCATTCTTATCATAATATATATAGTAGCCTCCCTGCTTGGCTAGTTTGTTATCTTCATAAAACCAGAAAGCTTCTTCCTTCTCCATATTGTCATAAGTCATTAAGGCTTTATCTTGTCCTGCAAAATTATCAACATGTAACTTTCTGATTTTTTCATGATCCTCTAACAAATAGCCTGGGCCCCCTAAAAACCAGCCAACAATTTCATATTCCACAAAATACTTTTTTACTTGTTCATAGATACTTGTCCATATTTCATTAGTAAATGTATCCCCTATGCCAAGATCCATTTCTTCCAGCTCTATTGCTCCAGAGACAAAGATGTGCCTTATACCTTCTGTCTTTATATACTGACCAACTAAAACCGCAATTTTGCTCTTGGAGTAGTCATCTCCCGCCAGCTGCCTGATAAAAGTCATTACGTAATCTTCTACATATATCTTTTTATCAGAACTACTTTTACCTACCTGGCGGATATTTTTTGGCATTTTAAATGAAGCCGGTAGTCTAGTCACCTGATCATCATCTTTATCTTCATTGTTGTAAACCTTTTCTATCATACTAATCCGCTCCCATCCCTATCCTTGCTCACCTAGAAAACTTCCAATTTATAATCTTTGCTACACCATCCTAGCATAGCTTTTATTAATTTTTTGTCAAAATGGGGATTTAATACAATACTATTCATCTACAGTTTTCTACCAAAGCAATCCTTATACCATGTAATTAGCTACTATAAGACACTGAAATGATTCATCCACATCGAAGGAGATAGGTTCTTGGCTAAATAAAAAAATTCTTTTTTATAATCTATGTCTATTTTATGAGTTTTTGGAAATACTTAACTTAAGATTCGTTTGACTGATGTGTAGTTGATATATATTATTTTGAATAAGAAGGGAAATTGTATATGAATTTATCTTTTAAGAAGAGAAAGAAAGTTGCTTATTTTAATTCTAAAGACATGAATACGCCTTATGCATTAGGCAGTGATTTGATTAAACTTATTGGAGAGCATGTAACAAGTGAAAGACCAATAGTCTTCCTATGCATTGGAACGGATAGGGCTACTGGTGATTGTCTCGGTCCTATAATAGGATATAAGTTATCAAAGATTAAGAAGAATATAAATTATTATATTTATGGGACCCTGGAGGAACCAGTCCATGCTAAAAATCTAAAAGCTATAACTGAGATGATATATAAAACCCATAAAGATGCCTTTATTATTGCAATAGACGCATCATTAGGTCAATCAGCCCATGTCGGATATATAACATTAGGGGAAGGTTCTCTAAAGCCTGGTGCTGGCGTAGATAAAGACCTTCCCCCTGTTGGAGATATATATATTACCGGAATAGTTAATTTCTCCGGCTTACTTGATCATATGCTACTTCAAACTACAAGGTTAAATGTTGTTATGTCCTTAGCAGATCAAATCTTTTTAGCTATAAATTATTGTCTAAGTCACTTACAAACACTTACTGTGAATTAAGGCTGTCACTATTATATGCTATTGCCTCAGATACATTTGTTGCATTTCCTGCTTCAATTATATTAATAAGGGAATCTAACCTATCTATATTCATTAAGTCCTTGCCTATATATGGTTCATATTCACTGGCTATCTTAATGGTTAAATCCTTTATATCTTTTTCTAATTTAATGACTTCACTACTTGCTTTTTCATGATCGGTCTTAAGTTGGGACCTTTTTTCCCTGAACCTTTCTTGAATCTGATTCTTGATAACTCCATTTGTCTTGTTATCAAAGTTCAGCAAAGCTTCTTTCTTCTTTTCACTTATATCACTTACCTCTTGTTCAAGAACTACTAATTCTTCATCAAACTTCTCTAATCCATAAGAAGACTCATCATTATCTTTCTTAATTTTCTTTTTAATCCTTACCATCTTTTTCTCGTTTAATCTAATCTTGTTTCTAATATCTTTGACCTGGAGAAATATTTCACGATGTTTTTCTTTGGTGCGGTTAGATATCATTATATAAAGACCTCCAAAGAATATAATAGTTATAAAATATATTATAACCAAATAGTATATCTCTTTCACTGGCAGTAATAGAAAATATATGCCACAGGGTATTAACAAGAAGGCAAGTAATACACTTATAAGAATTATAAGAAGATCCGAAAAACTTTTCGGATAATAAAGGGCAAAGAAAAGCCCTGAATTACACCATCTTGGTATTCGATTTTCTTTTAATACCTTTTTGTTATCTAACTTCAATTCTTTGTTTTCACTTTTGTAAGACTCTGTTTCCTGGTCAATCCTTTCAGAAACCTTGGAGTTTTTTACCTGGTCTCTCTTTCCAGTGGTTTTCTTAATCTTGTCTTGAACTTTAGCAATTTGCTTATCAAATGTGCTTTCAATTTCTTTTCTGCGACTATTAGTAGTATCTAAGATCTCATCCTCCACAGCCTTGTCTAAGTCTTTGATATTCCTGTCTAAATCGCCTTCTTCCCTAACCAAAACATCATACCTAGATCTTTTTTCGCTTAAATCAATAAGACTTTCTTTAATCTTGACTAAAAGCTCAACACCACCTGATAGAATACTATTACCGTCCACAAGACCCCTCCTCATAAGTAAAACTGATAAGATTATTTTACACTTTTTAAAGATGTGGGTCAAGGGCAGGATCAAAAAAGGGGCCTTTTGCTGGCCCCTTCCTACTACCCTTTTCTTCTTTGAAAGAATTTAACTATTTCCACTATAGGGATTACTGTAAACCCAAGTCCCATTGCAATTGCGTACTCCAAAAATGATATTGGTTGGAAGTCGAACGCTTTTGCTAGGAAGGGTACATATATTATTAATGTTGTTAGTACAAATGATGATATGATTGCTAGATACAGATACATGTTATGTTTTTTTAGGGAGAATATTGATTTTCTTCTACTTCTCATGTTTAGTGAATGAAACATTTCTGCCATGGATAGGGTTAGGAAAGCCATGGTGATTCCATCTGGACTTTCTGCAACCTCCCACACACCCGCCTCTATACGGTGCCCTATAAAATACGCTGCAAGGGTAAGGATTGCAACTATAGTACCCTGCCATATAACATCAGCACCTAGGCCACCGGCAAATATACCTTCTTTTGCATGTCGTGGGGCTTGCTTCATTGCATCTTCTTCCCCATCTTCCATTCCTAGGGCGATTGCTGGGAAGGAGTCAGTAATTAAGTTAATCCATAATAAATGTACTGGTTTTAAAATCGTAAATCCAAACAAGGTTGCAACTAAGATTGCTATTACTTCTGATAGGTTGGAAGCTAATAGAAACTGAATTGATTTACGTATATTATCATATATACGGCGACCTTCTTTTACAGCACTAACTATAGTAGCGAAGTTATCATCAGCCAGTACCATATCAGCAACATTTTTAGTAACGTCAGTACCTGTAATACCCATACCAATACCTATGTCAGCTGTTTTTATGGAAGGAGCATCATTTACACCATCACCAGTCATTGCTACAATTTTATCTTTTTTCTGCCAGGCTTTAACGATTCTAACCTTGTGTTCTGGTTGAACTCGGGCATAGACTGAATACTTTTCTATGCTTTCATCTAATTGTTGGTCAGTTAAATCATTTAATTCTTGACCTGTTATGGCTTCAGATTCATTGTCTATAATGCCTAGTTGTTTTGCAATAGCAACTGCTGTGTCTTTATGGTCACCGGTTATCATTACAGTACGAATACCAGCTTCTTTACACTGCTTAATTGCCGGCTTAACTTCAGGTCGAACTGGATCTATCATTCCTGTTAAACCTACAAAGCATAGGTCCTTTTCCAGATTATCAGGGCCTTGGTCTTCAGGCAATATATCCCAAAACCTTGTAGCTGCTGAAAGCACTCGAAGGGCTTTACTTGCCATCTCTTTATTGGCAGTCAATATCTCTTTACGAACTTGATCTGTTAAAGGCTTTTCACTTTCACCATCCCAGTAAGTCTTGCAAAGAGCAATTAAAACATCTGGTGCACCTTTTGTGTACTGGATAAAGCTATTGTCTTCTGTTTTGTGTATGGTAGACATAAGCTTACGGGCAGAATCAAAGGGCGCTTCACCAAGACGAGGGAATTTAGCTTCCATTTCCTCTTTAGGAAGGTCTAGATTAAAGGCGTAATTCACAAGAGCCGCCTCTGTAGGCTCACCCTCCGCTTCATTACTATCATTTAAACGGGCATCGTTACATAAGGCCATTGTTCTAGCAAGTAGCTTTTCATCATGTCCATAATTGTCAACTACTGTCATTTTATTTTGAGTTAAAGTTCCTGTTTTATCAGAACATATAACATTTGTACTTCCCAATGTCTCAACGGCTGTTAGCTTTCTAATAACTGCATTTCTTTTAGACATTTTAGTTACACCTACGGATAGGACAATCGTTACCACCGCAGCAAGTCCTTCTGGAATAGCTGCAACTGCTAAGGAAATGGCTATCATAAGTGTTGATAGGATGTCATCCCCTGTCACGTCAGGATATAATCTAAATATACTTAGTAAAAATATAAAGACACTAATGCCCAGTACTAACCAGCTTAAAACTTTACTAAGTTGGTTTAATTTTTGCTGCAATGGAGTAGCTTTCTCTGTAGTCTGAGTAATTGCATCTGCAATCTTGCCCATCTCTGTATCCATGCCACTTGCTGTTATAACAGCAGTTCCATGGCCGTAGACAATAGTACTACCCATGTAAATCATATTTTTACGGTCTCCTAATGAGATATCCTTTTGACCTCCAAGGGACAACTTGTCCGATTTCTTGCTAACAGGAAGACTTTCTCCTGTCAAAGCCGACTCTTCCGACTTCATACTTGCACTAGTTAAAACTCTTGCATCAGCAGGAATTGCATCCCCTGCTGCTAAGGCAATTATATCTCCTACAACTAAATCTTCACTTTTTACAGTTTGCTCTTTCCCGTCACGTATGACCTTTGAACTTGCTCCTGTCATCTGCTGCAGGGCTTCAATAGCTTTCTCAGCCTTACTTTCTTGATAAACTCCAAGCACCGAGTTAATAATAACTACAGCCAAGATTATAATTACATCAGTATAAGTGTCCCCAGAATATGCAGCTGTAATACCGGATAAAACCGCCGCCACGATCAAGATAATAACCATAGGGTCCTTTAATTGATTAAGAAAACGAACAAATAAAGAAAGCCTTTTAGGCTCCACCAACTTGTTGCTACCGTTTTTCTCTAATCTACTTGCTGCTTCATTACTAGAAAGACCATCTTCACCAGTACTTAAGTCCTCAAGTACCTCCTTGCTGCTTCGCAGATATTCTTTCTCCTTCATCAACTTCCTCCTTCTATGACAGGGG
>CAZPWO010000031.1:11226-13145 GCA_964590525.1 uncultured Herbinix sp.
ATTAATTGTGCAAAATCTACGAAATATCCAAACACACCAGCAAAAACTATCTGCCCCAGATTAATCCATTTGAATTCTTTTTTCAATATTAATATTTGAACAATAACAAATATAGAGTAAATTAGAGTAACACACATGCCCATCTCTAGGCCTGTTATTAGGCTTATTACATAAGGTAATGAACTTACCGGAGAAACCCCTAGATTAGAACTTATAGAAAATGCAACCCCCAAGGCTAAGATGAACAAACCAATAATATAAGTCAATAACCTTTTTATAAATCCTCCACTTTTATCAGCCATCTTGTCTAACTCTCCTTTTTATTGTTTATTTATTATACATTGTACTTTATCACTTTAAAGCTGTCAATCGCCTATCCAATCAAAGCCTTGCAAAAAATGAATGAATTAGCATATAATTAAAACAACTAATAAAAACCCACATAAAGAAAGGCTGTTGATTATTTATGATAAATAACATTACTATGAAAGTTAATATAGACAATTATATTTTACACGCCCTAAAAGAGGACATTACTAGCGAGGACATAACAACTAATTCTATAATAAGAAACAAACAAGTTGCTAAGACAGATTTAATATGCAAAGAAGATGGAGTAATTGCTGGGCTTAATGTCTTTGCCAGGGTATTTCAGATTTTGGACAAAGACACTATATTCGAAACAAATTTTAAGGATGGCGATCATATAAAAAAAGGAGACCTTATTGGCAAATTAACAGCTGATGTTAGGGCAATACTATCAGGTGAAAGAACTGCCCTTAACTATCTTCAAAGAATGAGCGGAATAGCCAGCTACACAAGGGAGCTTGTCAATGAGATAAAAGACTATCCTATAAAATTATTAGATACTCGAAAAACAACTCCAAATATGAGGCCATTTGAAAAATACGCAGTAAAAATTGGAGGGGCTTATAATCACAGATATAATCTTTCCGATGGGGTATTAATAAAAGACAACCACATAGCTGCTGCTGGCAGTATAACAAAAGCAATTGAGATGGCTAGGGAATACATCCCCTTTAGCTATAAGATAGAAATCGAAACAGAAACTTTAGATATGGTGAAGGAAGCCTTGGAAGCTAAAGCAGATATTATTATGCTTGATAATATGGATAATGAAAGTATGAGAAAGTCCGTTGAAATAATTGGTGATAAAGCAAAAACTGAGTGTTCTGGAAACATAACAAAAGGCAGACTTAAAGAAATCGCTGAAATAGGAATAGACTACGTGTCCTGTGGTGCACTTACCCACTCAGCTCCTATATTGGATTTTTCCTTGAAGAACTTAAAAACCATAGTGTAAATCTTCTTAATACTTCTCCTGTAAACCTCTTGCATTTTTGTTGATAAATGAATTTAGGCCATATCCATTTTGGGCCAGCTCTTTCATCTTTTCAACTTTTTCCTTGCTGGCACTTTTGTATGAATATCTATATATTGAAGGATTTTCATCCTTATATTCAACCTCAATATAATCTAAACCAATATCATATGAATATACGCCGGAATTACCATTTGAACATCTGTATAAGGTCATGTGACCTCCTCCTTTAAAAACCTGCATCCGCTTATCTGCTTTTTCCTAACTATATTATACATGGTTATTGCACACAGTTCCATATACCTTTTTACACTTTATTCTTTGCAAGGACTAAATGACTGCTTCCAACGCTTGGTAAACCTAATATTCTTACCGTCAACATCTTCTTCTGCTCCTGTGTAAATCCCATTCTCCTTAAGCTTGACCAGTAAATATTCAGGATAGTCTCCAGTATACTCAAGCTCTAATTCATAATCTTCAATATCTAGATAAGTGTTTTTATCAAGGCATATAGTTACCCCTTCATATGTATTGCATTCCTTCCTTTGAGTAGCCAAGCTTCCAATACAATGTAGGT
>CAZPWO010000031.1:13245-20064 GCA_964590525.1 uncultured Herbinix sp.
ACTTCTTATTATTTTCTAATTATAAACAAAGCCACTATACCAGCCAGTGCACCTGAACTATCAAGAAGCACATCCCTTAATTCTCCGCTTCTGCCCGGAATAAAAAGCTGATGCACTTCATCACTAATGGCGTATAAAACACATATAAATAACCCTATAATAAATATGTGAAGTTTAGATAGATTCATCTTTGGCTTGTTGCTTATTATTAGGGCATTGACTACTAAGATACCTAATATAAAATAAACCCCAAAGTGTGCACCCTTTCTTATAAAATGACTAAGGACTTCCTGATCCAAATTAATCTTAGGAGTTATATTGCTAATTGTTTGGACTATCTTCCTTGTAATACCGGAACTTAATTGGGCTGACTCTGTAGCTGCTTGGTGTGAAAATAAAAATATTATGGCCATCCAAAGGATTACTAAAGCCCAAGGAATTATTATTCCTATTGTCTTTTTCTTCATATTAAAACTCCAGTCCTATGTATTGCCCTTATTAAAGGGCCTTTCCCTGTCACCTGTTCCAGAGTTTTTTCACTTTGCTCTCTGGCTTGTATTCTAGATATTTTTTCATGGCCCGTCTGAAGCCCTTTTTATTGTAGTATGCCCAGAACTCTTCTCTTTCTGGATTGACTTTTGTTGGCCTTCTTAGGTTGCCTTGCTTTTTTGAACAGTCTTTTATATTGCTTAGTATACTTTCTGTAGCATCAGATATATTTGTGTATAGGTCCGAGCCCTTGTCTGTATTTATAAGTATAACAGATACTCCAAGTCTATCTTTAAATTCTGGAAGATAATTTGCCAAGCCCCAGAAGTCACCTATGGTCATGTCTGAAGGTCTCTTTTTATTTGTGTATATACACGTATGACAAGAGGGCCGCATAGTTAGCTTTGAATGGTAAATGGATTTGTGTAATTTGGATAATTCCGATTTGGAGTCTTTTTTTCCATTCTCAAAGAAGACTTCTTCTGTATGCCGCCAGCCTTTGACTTTTGAGCGAAAGAGGTAGTTTATTACTCTACTCTTGTTCTTCTTCTCCTGGTATTTGATGTAATCTTTGAATATTATGGGGCTGGAAGTTCCATGGCATATGAAGTCAACTAAGATAAGTTTATTGACTTTGTCTATAGAAAGCTTTGATTTAGTTAGAAACTTCTTTAGACCTGCAACCTGACAGGGAGTCCCTGTGAACAAGACTAGCTTGTCCTGCTTTAAGTCATTCTTTATCTGGAGGTAGATATCATTTAGTTCACTTTGTACGTATTTGGATCCACGGAATTCATCCCTTTCTTCTTCCGTTTCTCCCCTTTGGTGGGAGACTTTCATATCCTCATCTAATATAGCTCCATAGATAATTCCATTGCTGGATAAGATATAATCAGAAATTGCAGTAAATGCACCCCCAGAGCTGCTTTTTTCTCTTACTAAGTCAGACCTATGTTTTAGGGCGTACACTATAGGTGTTTTATAGTTAGCTGATTTGTCATATCCCTTTTGGAAGGCACAAGTCTCTAGGCACAAGCCACAGTCAATGCACAATTCCTGGTCAATTTCTGGATACAAAAACCCTTCATAATCAGCTATCATTTTAATAGCTTCAGTGGGGCAAATCATCTTGCAGGCTGTACAGCCACAACAAAGATCTTTCTTATCATATACAGATTCCATTGTCTTCCCATCCCTATTATTTATTTGCCGTATAATATGGCAATATTCATAGTATATGTCAAAAGTCATATTTTATGACAAGAGTCATTACTTATAATGGTGGTTTATGTAATGACTCTTAAATTATGAGCTTTGTTTGGGGGATTGTCAATAAGTTAATTCTCAGCTTTGCCACTCTACATATTCTCGCAAATAATCAAATGCATCATTAGGTATATCTACATTTGAATTTCCAATCTCTATGTTATTATTTGTTTCATTACTGATGCTGTTTGAATACAGATTGACACACTTTGTTATTTGTAGTATCATTTAGATAGAAGTGGGCATAATATAATAATGAAAGGAGGCACAAATAATGAAAACTTTATCAACTAAAAAATTAGCTGAAACAGTTAAGAACTTAAGAGAATCAAAAGGATATACAAAAGAAGAACTTGGTTCTTTAACAGGTATAAACCGAATTATGATTGGTCGCATTGAAAGAGAAGACTTCATACCATCAATTGTTCAGCTTGAGGCTTTATCAAATGTTTTAAGTTTTGATCTTACAAAAATGTTTGTAAACAAAGCAGGTACGAACTCCTTTGTTGCTCTTCGTAGTGAAGCTTTAAGCAATAGTGAAAAAGAAGGCGTAGACAAACTATTCACTATGATGTTGTCACTAAGACAACAAATTAAATTAAGAAGCTCATTTGAAAACGAAACTAATCATGCTTAGTAAATTACAAATAGATGAAATTCGCAAACTAGCTAGAGACAAACGCCTTTCTTTAGGTTTTGTAGGCGAAACACCTATTGCTAATGATATTTTTACCATTCTTGATAAATTAAACATCATATTGCTGGAATATCCCATCAAAACTGATGGTGATAGGCCAGCTTTTTCTGCAGCCATTATGCACTCCGAAGAAGAGGAAAAACTCACTTTTATCGGGCTTAACACTGCAGATTATTTTGACAATCAAGTTTTTGCTATAGCCCATGAGCTATATCACTATTACACGAAATCCGGCTCACACCTAAGCAGACTAAAAGATGAAGAGAGGAGCTTTATTGAGGTAAAAGCCAATCGATTTGCAGCTGAATTCTTATTACCTGCCAATGAACTAGATAGTATTGTACTGGATGAGTTTAAAACATCTTCATTAGAAAGTTTTCATCACAAAACATTGTTGAGATTTATCGCTAGGCTTCATTGTACATGGCGGCTCCCCTACCGCTCTCTTGTCAAAAGACTACAGGAGATAGGAGCAATTACTTCAGAGCAGTATACAGAATTATATTCTATTGATGAACGTAATCTTCAAGACGAGTACGGTAAAATAGGTCAAGCAACTAATAAGGAGGTTTTTCTCAAACTCAACCAACCTACTAAAAACATCGGTACTTCTCCTAATGAAATTGAAATTATTATTAGAAACTTTGAAGACAACCTCATAAACGAGGACAGTTTTGCAGAAACATTGAGTATTTTTAATAAGACTCCTGATGAATTTGGCTATGAAGTAAATGTTTCTCAAGATGACCTAGATGAGTTTGATGCTTTTTTTAGTGAGGAGGATGATGATGAAAATTAATCTAAGCCACCCTAATCCGGCATTAATAGAAATTATTGAAAATTATGAACAGATTATCACTCTAGATACAAACTTTCTAATTCCTCCTGATAGAAGTCAGTTTACCAAAAGACGCATCGGGTTTAGCAAATTTAAACAGATTTGGTTAGACCCTGTTTTCGATTCTTTTCCAAATCTAGCAATTCACGAAACAGTATATGATGAGCTTGTTGGTATATCATCTCAAAAATATGTAGATGCTAAGAGGGAAAGTAAGCCACCTAAAATCATCATTCATAAAGACTCTTCATTAACTAATGTTGAAAAGGCATTAAGAGATACCATTGAATCAAAAATCGCACCTTTTACTAAATATGAACCAATGCTTGATAATAAGGATGATCGTGGCGAAGTAAAATCTTTATCATTTATCGCTGTCAAAGGTCTACTTTTTTTTGCGGCTCATGACCATAATGCCATTCAGCTTATTGAAAAATCAGAGGAATGGTCAACTGGCCTGGATAATGTACAAGCTATCAAAATGTATGAATTGATTTATTATCTACACAGAAATAATTTGGGAGATAAAACAGCCATGAAAGCACTTTATAAATATCAGTACTATCTAACAAATCGAGAAAAGAGTTACAATCCCAACTGGGGAGGCTTTTCCTCAAGTATGGACAGTTTATATGGACTCTATTTTTAATCTTTATATCATCTTAGATCAAGAAAATTGGGCCCTATAAAGCTGCGCATAGGCACCATCCTCCTCTAAAAGTTCCTGGTGACTACCTTGTTCCTTAACCCTTCCATCCATTATCAATAGGATGTTATCAGCATTTTGAATAGTCGAAAGGCGATGGGCTATAACAAAAGAAGTTCTCCCTTCAATTAATTTATTCATAGCATCCTGAATAAGTATCTCTGTTCGGCTATCCACATTAGATGTAGCTTCATCAAGGATAAGCATAGGGGCATCTATAAGCATGGCTCTTGCAATTGTTAGCAGCTGCTTCTGTCCCTGAGATAAGTTAGAGGCGTCATCATCAATAATAGTATTATATTCATCTGGCTGGGCTTCAATAAAGTCACTTATATGAGCTGCTTTTGCCACTTTCTTAATATCATCTAAGCTAGTTTCAGGTCTACCGTAAGCAATATTCTCACGGATTGTCCCTTTAAACAACCAAGTATCCTGCAATACCATGGCAAATGATTGCCTTAAGCTTTTCCTACTTACATCTAAAGATGAATATCCATCAATCAATATCTCACCTTCTTGGGGGTCGTAAAAACGCATCAAGAGATTAATTAAAGTAGTCTTCCCCGCTCCTGTTGGACCAACAATAGCAGTTAAACTTCCAGAAGGTACTTGTAGACTAAAATCTTGAATAATAGGTATACCTGGAACATAAGAAAAGCTCACATTATTAAATCCAATTTCACCTTTTACATCTGTTAAAAGATGGGCACCTACTTTGTCAGCTGGTTCTGAAGGTTGGTCAAGAAGGTTAAAGACACGATTTGCAGCTGATAGGGCAGATTGTATCTCTGCAACTATACCAGCTATCTGATTAATAGGCCCTGAAAAACGTCTAGAATAAAGGATAAAAGATGCCAAAAAACCAATGGTTGCAAACTTCCCTTGTAAAAACAGCAAGGCTCCAAACATGGTCACCAAGGCTAATGAAATATTTGTAATTAATGTTACAGAAGGACCATTTAAGGCTCCTTGATAATCGGCCTTATAATAAGCATCAATACTTTCTTGATTTCTCTTACTAAACTCTTCAGAAAAATATTCTTCTTTTCCATATGCTTGAATCGTTTTTTGCCCAAATAATATTTCTTCTACATAGCCATTCAATTCACCTAATTTTTTTGATCTTTTTGAGAAAAGTGGCCTTGTCTTTTTCACACGATAAACAGTAAAAACAATTGTAGCTGGAAGTAACAATAAAAATACCATAGATAATTCTACAGAAATACTAAACATCATAATTAAGGATCCTACCACTGTTATCAAAGAAGCTAAAACCTGTATTAAATCATGGGTTAAAGATTGATTAACCACATCTAAATCATAGGATATACGGGAAACCAAATCTCCAGCTTGGTGGGTATCAATATATGACAGGGGCAAGTCTACAATTTTATCAAAGGTATCTTGCCTCATATTAACTATGACCCGCTGGGAGACACGAACCATGACTCGGGCCATAGCATAAGATAAAATTGCAGAACCCAGGTAGGCCCCTAACATTAGAAGAGCTTTATAAATGGTGGTTGGAAAATCAACATTTCCCTGTCCGCCACTGATGGAATCAATAGCTTGACCACTTAGCCGTGGTCCCCATAAAGCCAAAATGTTGGCCGAAATCACTAGGGCAAATGATACCGTCAGCATCTTCCACTCCTTGAACAAATAAGCTGTCAAGCCCGAGACGATTTTCCTGTAATTTCTTTGTTTTTTATCTTGCTTATCTGTATCATTGTTAATATTATTCATAGATAACCTCCACATCCTTGTCTAGTCCATTTATATCTGTCTCACCTAATTGCATGGAAGCAATCTCTCTATAAGACTGGCAATCCCTAAGAAGCTCTTCATGGCTTCCTAAACTTAAGATCTTCCCAGCTTGTAGTACTAATATCTTTTGCGCATGATAGACAGAACTAACACGCTGCGCAACTATTATCGAAGTTGTTTTCTTAAAATACTCACTAATAGCACTTCGAAGATTAGCATCCGTCCTAAAATCCAAAGCACTGGATGAATCATCTAGAATTAAAATGTCTGGCTTTGATGCAAAGGCTCTACTTATTAATAGCCGTTGTTTCTGCCCGCCAGATAGGTTTACACCCTTTGAAGCCAAGGGGAAATCCAAGCCCCCTTCTTTCTCTTTTAAAAATTCACTTGCTTGGGCATGCCCTGTGGCCTCATCTATCTTATCATCACTTAAATTTCTTCCAAAATCAATATTATCCCTAACTGTAGCCCTATATAGGAAATCATTTTGAAAAACACTGCCAAACAAATGATAAAGTTGTGATTTTTTAATCCTTTTAATATTAATTCCTCGTATTAATATTTCTCCTTCATCCACATCATATTGCCTTTGTAGAAGCCTAATAAGGGTACTTTTACCAGAACCAGTAGAGCCCATAACCCCTAGGGTCTCCCCTGGATATAATTTGAAAGTAATATTAGATAAATTGTCTTTCTTCTTAAGATAAGAAAAACTCACATTTCTAAACTCTACTTCCGGAACATCCTTGTTGGCCTTTGGCAAATCTAACGATTCAGCTACAATCTGATTAGTATCAGTTGGCATCGAAAGCACTTCATCTATACGGGCAGTTGATGCTACAGCCCGGTTGTAGATATTAAACATACGGTTCATTCCCAATAATGAGTTGGTGATTTGTATAAAATAAGACATAAATGCCATAATGACTCCTGGCTGTATCAGTCCATCATTTGCATAATAAGCTCCAAGAATTATTACAATAGCTAGGCCAGAGTATAGGGTGGCATTCACCATAGGAGACATCTTAGCCATCTGATCAGTTGAGGCAATTTCAG